>NZ_JAIQXV010000018.1 GCF_020166415.1 Deinococcus multiflagellatus | reverse complement strand
AAACTTGTGGCCAAAGTCAAGAATGTGATTGAGAAACTCCTGGGCAAAGGCAAGGACAACACTGGGCAGCCCTCCGCGAAGGGAACGGGCGATTCTTCCTCTCGCTCGAAGGCCGAGATGGAACAAGATGTCCGGGCTGCCGTGAAAGACGCTGAAGGCCTGATGGCCAGAAAGACGGTCAGCAAAGAGAATCTCGAGGGGAAATTTCCGTCAATTATCAGGCGGCGTAAGATCAAGGAGCTGCGGCTGAAGCCTGCCGGAAAGAAAGGACATTACGTACCTTACGCCAGCGTCAATCCAGAATCCACGGGCGACTCACCGCAACTGGTGTTGAGCAATACGCAGATCGCCTCTTTAAAAGCACTGGCGTCAAAATTTGCGCAGTACATTGGCTCAAACCCAGCCAGGCGAGCAAAATACAGCCGCGATAAAAAATCATTTCTCGAAAACGATGTCAAGACGGGTGACATCGTTGAGTTCGCCGCGCTACCGTTAATCGAGCAGTTCGCTGCAGAATCGAAGATGAAGCTGATCTACTCTCCGACGCTGAAGCTGATCGGTGGAGAGCCCCAGAGGGTTATTGGCGGTGACCGGGCGGAATTAGACTTCTTGCTGGTCGGCGACAAGAGCAAGGTCACCATCATCAGCGCCAAACTTGATGCCGGAAAATTCAAGGTGAAGCAGGACAAGACGCTCCTCAGTCACTTCCTGAATATTCCAGCGACAGCGCCTGACATTGTCACCTATGCCGAAACCTACTTTGGGAGAAACAAAGAATACAAGAACGTTTACGGCGCGGTGGTGGATTCAAGTGTGGGCCGCAAAGACATCGAGACCTTCAGGAAGACCTATCTCTCGAAAGTCAGCGTTTCGGATGTCGAAGTCAAATCTGTGGCGCCCAGACCTAACCTGAGAGGCATTCAAATTGAAGCGAGCAAGGAAGAACTTCTTGACCTGGTGATCGAGATGATTGACCAGGTCCTGTGAGGGGGACGCCGTGGGAGCCAAGAAGGTCTTTGAGGCCGATGATGAAAGCGTCATCCTGTCCAGCGAGCCGACCCCCTGGACGATTGATAACCTTATCTATCTGGACCTTGAAATCTGGCAGACGCTGATTGAATTCGTACGTCAGTTTTCTGAAGCAGATGCGGAACAGCTTGAACGGTATGGCCGTGCCGGGTTCGGCGAACATCTGGAAAACAGAACGCCCGAACACCTGATGGACTTCCGTAGAATTCTCGAGGCTTGCCTTCAGAAGCTTGAGACAGCGCCGGAGCGACTTCATACCGTCATGGCGCAACTGGAGCTTGAGAACCCGCTGATAGATGACGAGTACAAAAGAATTCTACAGATCTTCCTGACTTTTCTCGAAAAGTGCCTCAAAAAGAAGGTGTTCTACTCCGCGTGGACCGAGTGAATTCATCATGTCCATCACAGGAGCAGGTGGGGCCAGAAGAGCCTGAAATTGAGCCGGCATCGTCCTGAAAGCCCCAGGGGGTCGTCTCTGAGCCTCTTGCCTTGATCACAGAGGGTCAGCGGCTGTATACGGCAGAACTGGCGCTGGGAAGAATTCCCGAAGGCCTCGCCCATTCATTTCGTTGGCACGCTACCCTACCCCCTATGCGCGTGCTGTTTATTGGCGATGTGTTCGGCCAGCCGGGCAGGCGGGTGCTGGGCGCCCACCTGCCCACCCTGCGCGGTCAGGCTGATTTCGTGATTGTGAACATGGAAAATGCCGCCGGGGGCTTTGGCCTGCACCGCGAGGCCGCCGACGCGGCGCTGAAGGCGGGCGTGCACTGCATCACCCTGGGCAACCACGCGTGGCACCACAAAGACGTGTACGTGATGCTGCAGGACGAGGGCACCTATCCCATCGTGCGGCCCCTGAACTACAGCGACCCCGGCACGCCCGGCGTGGGCTGGCGCACCTTTACGGTGAAAACGGCGGCGGGCCCCCAGAAACTCACGGTGGTCAACCTGCTGGGCCGGGTGTTCATGGAGGCCATGGCCAACCCGTTCCGCGCCATGGACGAACTGCTGGAGCGCGACGACCTGGGCACGGTGTTCGTGGACTTTCACGCCGAAGCCACCAGCGAAAAGCAGGCGATGGGCTGGCACCTCGCCGGGCGGGTGGCGGCCGTGATTGGCACCCACACCCATGTGCCCACCGCCGACACCCGGATTCTGAAGGGCGGCACCGCCTATCAGACCGACGCGGGCTTCACTGGCCCGCACCACAGCATCATTGGCAGCGGCATTGACGGGCCCATCCAGCGCTTTCTGACCGAGCGCCCCCACCGCTACGGGGTGGCCGAGGGAGGAGGCGCAGAACTGAACGGCGTGTTTGTCCAGATAGAGGGGGGCCGCGCCACCGGCATCGAACGGTACCGTTACGTCGAAGAGGGGTGAGGCCGGGCGCAGACCCCGCCCACCCCGCCCGGAGGACGCATGACAATCCGTGACGACGTGAGGGTGCTGGGCCGGCTGCTGGGCCAGGTGCTGAAAGAGCAGGAAGGCGAGGCGTTTTTTGGGCTGGTGGAGCGCACGCGCGCCCTGGTGCGCGAGGTGCGCGCGGGGGGCGACGACCGCGACCTGCGGGAGATGATCGCGGGCCTGTCGGGCGCGGAGGCAGGCAACCTCGCCCGGGCCTTTACCTGGTATTTCCAGCTGGTCAATCTGGCCGAGGAATACGAGCGGGTGCGGGTGCTGCGCGCCTCGGGCGGGGTGCGGCCCCAGAGTCTGGCCCAGGCGCTGCATGAGCTGAGGGCACAGGGCCTGAGCGCCGAGGACACCGAAGCACTGCTGGCACGGCTGGACCTGGGCCTGACCTTCACGGCCCACCCCACCGAGATGCGGCGGCGCACCGTGCGCCGGCACCTGGAAGCGGTGGCGCGCGCCCTGCCGGCCCTGGGGGACGAGGGCGAGGGTGGCCCCGCCGCCGAGGGCATCGCCGCCCATGTGGAGGCGCTGTGGCGCACCCCGGAACTGCGGCGCCTGAAACCCACGGTGCTGGACGAGGTCAAGGGTGGCCTGAACTATGTCGCCAGCATTGCCCAGGCGCTGCCGGGGTTGCAGCGCGACCTGAACGCGGCCTTCCGCGAGGTCTATGGCCGCGACACCGCCGCCACCCTGCCCCTGAGTTTTTCCTCGTGGATGGGCGGGGACCGCGACGGCAATCCGTTTGTGACCCCGCAGGCCACCCGGGAAGCCCTGGCCCTGCACCGGGACCGCGCGCAGGAGGTGCTGCTGGCGCTGATCCAGCAGGCGTTTGCCGACCTGAGCCAGGAGGCACACGGCACCGAGGCCTACCGCGACGAGTTGCAGGCCCTGTTCGACGCAGTGCAGGCCGGCGAGACGGTGGACCTTGTGGGCCGCCTGTCGGCCCTGGACGCCAGCCTGCGCGCGGCCGGGCAACGCCGCAGCGCCGAGGTGCTGCTCACCCCGCTGCTGACGGTGGCGCGGGTGTTCGGGCAGCACCTGGTCAGCCTGGACATCCGCGAGCACTCGGCGCAGACGGGCGCGGCGGTGGCCGAGTTGCTGCGCGCCGCCGGCGTAGAAGCCGATTACCTGGCCCTGCCGGAACACGCCAAGCAGGAACTCCTGATCCGCGAACTGCGCTCGCGCCGCCCGCTGTGGCCGGCGGGCGAGGCCCTGACGGGCACGCTGGAAACCGCCATTGGCCCCATCCGCGAGGTGCGGGAAGCGGTGGCGCTGGCGGGGCCCCGGGCCTTTGGCCGCTACGTGATCAGCATGGCCGAGAGTGTCAGTGACGTGCTCGAGCCGCTGCTGTTGGCGCGCGAGGTGGGCCTGCGGGTGCTGCCGGTGCCGCTCTTTGAAACCCTGGACGACCTGACCCGGGCGCCGCAGGTGGTGTGGGAACTGCTTTCACTGCCGGAATACCGCGCGGTGTTGGGCGGCGACGTGCAGGAAATCATGCTGGGCTACAGCGATTCCAACAAGGACACCGGCTTCCTGGCCGCTAACTGGGCCCTGCACGAGGCACAGCGGCAGATCAGCGACGTGTGCCGCCGCGCCGGGGTGCGCTGGCGCTTTTTCCACGGGCGCGGCACCTCGATTGGGCGCGGGGGCGGGCCAGCCAGCCGGGCCATCCTGGGCCAGCCGGCAGGCACCATTGACGCGGGCCTGCGCATCACCGAGCAGGGCGAAGCCCTGGCCGACAAGTACAGCCACCCCGTCCTGGCGCGGCGCAACCTCGAACAGGCGCTCTACGGGCTGCTGCTCTCGGCGGCGCGGCCCGGGGGCGAACTGAAGCCCGAGTGGCTGGAGGCCATGACCCGGGCCGCGCAGCGCAGCGCCCAGGCCTACCGCGCCCTGGTGGACGACCCGGCGTTCCTGCCCTTTTTCGAGGCGGTCACGCCCATCCACGAGATTGCCCGCCTGAACATTGCCAGCCGCCCGGTGCGCCGCCCCGGGGCGCCCACCCTGGGCAACCTGCGCGCCATTCCCTGGGTGATGAGCTGGACACAGAACCGCGCGGGGCTGCCCGGCTGGTACGGGCTGCAAGAAGGCCTGCAGGAAATTGGCGCCCAGACGGCGCGCGAGATGTACGCCGCATGGCCTTTTTTCCGCACAGTGCTGGACAACGCCCAGATGAGCCTCGCCAAGAGTGACCCCCTGATTTTCGACGAGTACCTGCGCCTGAGCCCCCCTTCCCCGCTGGCCGCGCACCTGAAAGACGCCTACGCGCGCACTGTGGCCCTGGTGCAGGAGGTGGTGGGCGCCGAACTGATGGCGGGCGAGCCGCGCCTGAAAGCCAGCATTGGCCTGCGCAATCCCTACATTGACCCCATTCACCGCATTCAGGTGGAGCTGCTGCGCCGCAGCCGGGACAAGGAAGGCGGCCTGGACGAGTTCGAGCGCCCGCTGCTGCTGTCCATTCAGGGTATTGCGGCGGGGGTGCGGAATACGGGGTAAGGGGCTATGGGCCATGGGCACTGAGGCCAAATCCTCATGGCCCGCAGCCCATCGCCTCTTTCCTGACCGCTTTGTGAAGTCTCTATACTAAGGTCCCCCATGATCCCCTCCGCGCCCGCTCATCCGTCGGTGGTGGTGCCCCGGCCCCTGCGCACCGAACTGGGGCGCGCGGCCTTGCTGGGCCAGCTGTCGGCGCCGGGCCCGGAGCTGGTGGCGCTGCTGGCGCCCAGCGGCTACGGCAAGACCACCCTGCTGGCACAGCACGCCCGGGCACTGGGCCGCCCCACACTGTGGCTCAGCCTCAGCCCCAGCGATTCCGAGGTGGATTTCTTTGTGGCCTCACTGGCCCGCGCCGTGGCGCGCCTCGGCGTGACACCGGCACCACCGCCACAGGCCACCCCGGAGCGGGCCGCCGATCAGCTGGCCGCCCAGGTGCTGGCGGCGCAGCCGGACCTCGCGGTGTACGTGGACCGCACCGAGTTGCTGAGCCCGCTGACCGGGCAGTTGCTGGCGCTGTTTCTGGAACCCCTGCGCGGCGGGCGCGTGTTCCTGAGCGGCGTGGCGATGGACACCCTGCCGCTGGCCCGCTGGACGGCCGCCGGGCAGGCCACCGTGCTGGGGGCAGCGCAACTGGCGTTCAGCAGCGCGGAGAGCGCAGCCTTCTTGCAGGCGCGCGGCGCCCCCGATGAGGCGCAGGCGGCCGTCTCGGCGCTGGAAGGCTGGCCGGCAGGGGTGGCGCTGGCGGCCGGGGGCATTCACGCGGGCCTGGAACCCGGCGACCTGATGCGCGAGGCCCTGAATGTTCTGCCCGCCCCCCTGCGCGACGCCCTGCCGGAAGCCAGCGTGCTGGGCGAGTGGCACGACGATCTGGTGCGCGAACTGGACCTGCAGCTCCCCGGCGGCTGGCTGGACACGGTGCGCCGGGCGGGCCTGCCGGTCACGCCATTGGGCCGGGGCTGGTACCGCCCGCACGGCCTGCTGCTGAGCACGCTGGACGCCGGGCTGCGCCACGATCCGGCGCGTTTCCGCACGCTGCACGGGGCGCAGGCTCGGCGCCTGGCCGCCAGCGATCCCCTGCGTGCGCTGCACCACGCCGCACAGGCGCAGGACCACGCCCTGACGCTGGAACTGGCGGCCGGGGTGCTGCCGCGCCTGAAGGACCGGGGCGAATTTGCCCTGATGCACAGCGTGCTGTCCGGCCTGCAGGTGCCCGACCCGCCGCCGTGGCTGCGCGAGTACCGCGCCGTGGCCCGCATCGAGGCAGGCGAACCCGAACTGGGCGAACCCGAACTGCGCGCCCTGCACGACCAGGGCCTGACCACCGCCGTGGGCTTCACCGCCCTGACCCTGCTGGCCACCCGCCGGGGCGACTTTGCCGAGCAGTTGCGGCTGGCCGAACTGGGGCTGGCGCTGTTCCCGGCCGAAGAAACGCGCGCCCTGGCGCTGCAGCGGGCGGTGGCCCTGATCTCGCTGGGGCAGGTGCACGAGGGCCTGCGCGTGTGCGAAGCCGCCGCTGCCCAGGCCCGGGCGCGCGGCGCGCCACTGGAAGAAGCGGCGGCCCTGACCATGGGCCAGTACGCCCACCAGATGCTGGGCCAGTGGGCCGAGCGGGCCCAGGCGGTGGCGCGGGCCAGCGCCCTGCTTCAGGAACAGCGTCAGGGCGCCCGCGCGTTGCCACTGATGAACATTCTGGCCGAAGAAGCCCTGCTGCGCGGCGACCTGGACGGCGCCCACGCCGGGCTGCTGCAGGCCCTGGACATCGCCGGGCGCCATAGCCCCGTGATGGCCGCGCAACTGCACCTCACCCTGGCACAGTGGCAGGTGGCGCGGGGCGACCTGGCCGCCGCGCGGGCCACCCTGGACACCGCTCTGGACACCGCCCGGCGCCTGGGGCTGGAGGTGCTGCGCCCCTTTGCCCTGCTGGCCCGGTTTGAGGTGCTGAGCGCCCTGGGGGCGCCGGCCGAGGCCGAGGCCGCCTATCAGGACGCCTGCACCCTGCTGGCCGGCAACGCGCGGGCCGAGGTGCTGTTGCCTTTTTACAGCGGCCTGCACGCCTGGGGCCGCCAGGATCTGGCCGGGGCAAAAAGCGCCTTTGCCCGCGCCGCCGCCCTCCCGGGCCGCACCCAGCCCGCGCGGGCCGGGCTGTACCTGCTGGAACTGCAGCGCCGCGCTGGGCCCCTAGGGCCCGACGCCGCCGCCCAGGCCCGGCAGCGGCTGGGGGACCTCAGTCCGCTGCCGCTGCTGGCCCTGGACCGCGAGGCCCTCCGGCCGCTGGCAGCGGCCCTGGTGCAGCTGGACCCCACACACCCGCTGGGGGCCCTGCTGGGCCCGCTGCCGGCTGACGCCACCCCTGCCGCGCCCGCGCCTCAGCCGGTGCCCACGACCACGCTGGACGTGCGCCTGCTGGGAGCAGTGCAGATCTGGGCCGGGGGCCACGCATTGCGGCTGCCACTGGCGAAATCCGCCGAGGTGCTGCTGTGGCTGGGATGGCATGGGGCCGGCAGTTCGGCCGAGATCATGAACGACCTGTGGGACGGGTCGCGCCAGAGCAAGCACCATGAATATTTCCGGGTGGCGGTGCGGCGCCTGCGCGCGGCCCTGACCCAGGCGAGTGGCTGGCCGTTTGACCCCGTGCCCTACGACGGCCAGCGCTACCGCCTGCACCCAGACCTGACCCTGCACCTGGACGCCCGCGAGGTCATGACCCGCCTGGGCCAGGGCGAGGTGGCCGGGGCTCTGGACCTGTACAGCGGTGACCTACTGCCGGGCAGCGAGGGCGAGTGGGTGCGTACCCTGCGCGAGGGGCTGCGCGGGGCCCTGCTGGACGCGGTGGTGGACGCCGCGCGCACGCAGCCCGGCGAACAAAGCCTGAGCCTGCTGCGGCGCGCCGCGCTGCTGGAACCGGCGGGCGAGGCCGTGAATGTGACCCTGATTGAAGCGCTGCTGCCGGCCCACCCGCGCGACGCCCTGGGGGCCTTTCGCAGCTACGCCCGCCACCTGCGCCGCTTGCTGGACGAAGACGTGCCCGAGCGGCTGGTGCGCCGCCTGCGCAGCCAGGGCCTGCCGCTGCCCTGAGGCGCGGGCCGCCTCAGGATCTGGCGAAAGAGCGGCCCCGCTGCCGACGGGGCGGCGCACCCGGAAGCCCAGCCGCCGGGCTGGCCCTAATCCACCCGCCGCGTTGGCCGAACAAAAGTGTCCAAATCTAGTGGAATAGCGCCCCACACGGCGTCGTGACGGTCGGCCAAGCGAGCAACGTCGGTCGGCACGGCACTCTCTCTGTCGCGTCGTGGAAGGGATGTTCAGGCGTGACCGGCCCTCTTCGGCCTGAACAGTCCAGATCCCGAGCCTCTCCCAAGAGGACCCCGAGAAGAAGGTCGTCGTCGGACCTCGTGTGGTGCGGAACGCAAGGGCCACGGGCGCCAAGCATGCTGGCCTGGCCGGTCAGCGTTCAGACAGGGCTGTGCCCGGCCGTGTCCTGGAGGGCATCTCGCGCCGCCTGGAAACTCGTGAAAGGCAGGGCCAACATCTGGCGTGAAGATAGGCGCCCCCTCATGGCGCCGTTCCCTACCCCAGGCCCCCGGCCGCTTCTACGACACTCCTTTCCCCGATCTGGCGCGCTTTTCGCAACCTTTCCCAGTCCACCAGCAGGTGGGAATATGTGGCCCCTCTGAGAGGCCGCTGAAGATCTTCCCAGGGTATTCCCAGGGGGGGGCCTAGCCTATGGATACCGCAGGAAAGGAGACGCCATGAATACCATCCGCATGCTGCTCAGCACCCTTGCCCTCCTCGTCGCGTTCGCCCAGCCTGTTCACGCCACCCCGGCCCCAGTCCAGCCCACCTTCGATGACGGCGGCACCATCATTGACCCGGTGTGGCCGCCCATCTGGTGGCCCAGGTAAGCCGTGTCGCCGCAACGCTACGCGCTGGCCCTGGAACTGGCCTGCCAGACCATCAGCACCTGCCTGGACGCCGCGCCCCTGCCGGAGGCCGAGCGCCGCCGCCTGCACGGGGTGCTGGGCGAGCTTCAGGTGGCCTGGGGTGACCACGCCCGGCTGCAAGCCCCGCTGAACACGCTGCGCAGCGCCCTGTCGCAGCTGCCCGCCGAACACGCCCTGGCCGCCCGCGTGAGCCTGCAGACCATCAGCCAGTGGGGCGGCGAGGTGCTGGAAGCCGCGCCCCCGCGCCGCCCGGTGGCACTGGGCTGAGGGCCGCCGCACTCCCCCGCAGGGCCAGCACGCTGGGCCCTGACAGGGCACGCCCACCTCGTTCCTGACCCTTCGCCCCCCGTTCGCCCCTTGCCCCTACCCCCGGAGGCCGGCCGCATGACCCTTTTCCAGCCTTCCACCAGCCTGCCCCCGGTGGGCCGCCGCCCGCCGGGGCAGCAGCTCCCCGCGCCCCTGCCGGGCGAGTTGACCCGCACCCACCTGCTGGCCGAACTGGCGCAGGGCCGGCGACTGGCGGCCCTGATTGCCCCGGCAGGCTACGGCAAGACCACGCTGCTGGGCCAGGTGGCGCGCGCCGCCCAGACCCAGGGGCAGGCGGTGGCGTGGCTGACCCTGACCCCCGAAGAAGCCGACCCCACGCGGCTGGCCGGGGAACTGAGCCGGGCCTGTGCAGCGCTGCCCGGGTTTCAGCCGCTGGCCTTCCAGACCGCGCAGCAGGCCGGTGGACCGCCAGGCCCCCTGGCCGCTGCCCTGGCCCGTGACCTGAACGATCTGCCGCACAACGCGCTGCTGGTGGTGGACCAGACCGAGGTGCTGGGCGCCGCCGGGGCCGCGTGGCTGGGCACACTGCTGGGCCACCTGGGCGAGGGGCACCGGGCGGCAGTGGCCGGCTTTGACCTGGGGCCGCTGCGCCTGGGCCGGGTGCTGGCCCAGGGCGGCCTGAAGCTGCTGGACAGCGAGAAACTGGCCTTTACCCCTCAGGAGGCCGCGCAGTTCTGCGCCGGGCACCCCGGGCTGAAGGCCCCGGCCGACCGCTGGCCGCTGGGGCTGGCCCTGAGCGCCGCTGGCGCCGAACTGGGCAGCGCCCTGACGCCACAGGCTTACCAGGAAGAACTGCTCCAGGCCCTGCCACCGCACCTGGATGAGCTGCTGGACGCCGCCGCCGTGCTGCCGGTGTGGACCACCGCTGACTTCCGGGCGCTGGGCCTGGAGCCGCCCGGCGACTGGGCCTGCACCCTGCTGGGCGCGGGGCTGCTGCTGCGCGCGCACGGCGACGGCACCTACTGGCCGCACGACCTGCTGCTCTCGGCCCTGCGCGCCCGCCTGGACCGGCGCCCGCAGGCCCGCCCGGTGCTCTCGTGCCGGGGGGCGGCCCGCGCCGAGGCCGAGGGCCGCCCGCTGGAAGCCCTTCGCCTGTACCTGCAGGCCGGAGACACCCCGCGCGCCCTGGACCTAGCCCGGCGCAGCGCCCCGGCGCTGGAAGAGGGCTGGGCCTTTGACGTGCTGCGGCAGATGCTCGACAGCCTGCCCTACGCGGCGCTGGGGCCGGACCTGCAGGTAAAACTGTGCCTGTGCCTGCTGCACGTGGGCGAGGTGGTGCGCGCCGAGGCCCTGCTGCGCGAGCTGCGCGACCTGCCCGAAGTGCGCGCCGAGACGCTGTTTTTGCTGAGCGTGGTGGCCTCGCGCCGGGGCGACAGCGCCCGGCAGCTGGCCCTGGCCGAAGATGGCCTGCGCGCGGCCCCCACCGACCGCGTGCGCACCCGGCTGATGCGGGTGCAGGCCAGCGCCCTGAACGTGCTGGGGCGCACGGCAGAGGCGCTGCCCATTGCCCACGAGGCCCTGGCCCTGGCGCAGGACACCGCGCAGCACGGCGAACGCGCGCACCTGCTGGCGCTGCTCAACGCCCTGCAGGCCTTTACCCGCACCCCACTGGCCGAGCGCGAAGCTGTGATTCAGGCCGGGGTGCGGGCCTACCACCGCGCGGGCCTGGCGCCCGCCTGCACCCGCCTGCACGCCTCGCTGGCGTACCTGTACCGCCTACACGGCCGCCTGCAGGACGCCTGGACCGAGCTGCGCGTGGCCCAGGCCCTGGAAGACCAGGGCCCCACCCCGGACGGCTGCCTGGTGCTGGAGGCCCAGGGCGACCTGCACCGCGCCGGTGGCGATGACCGCGCCGCGCAGACCGCCTACGAGGCCGCGCTGCACCGGGCCGAGGCCCAGGGCATCACCTACCTGCAAGACACCCTGGCCTACAAACTGGCCGAACTGGCCCTGCACGCCGGGCACACGGCCGCCGCCCATACGTGGCTCACCCAGGCCCGCTCCTGGCAGTACGAGCAGCCGGGCCGCTGGACCGGGGGCGGCGCGCAGTTCTACGAGGGGCTGTTTGCGGCCCTGCGCGGCGACCCTGCAGCTGCCACCCGCCACCTGCGCGCCGCGCTGTCTGACCCCCGCCTGGGCCTGGAAGAGCAGGTGCGGGCCCAGGCGTGGCTGCTGCACCTGACCCCGGCCCACCAGCCCCTGCCGGCCGAAGGGGTGGGGGCACTGAAAGAACTGCTGACGTTCCTGGGCAGCGCGGCGGCGCTGCACCCTGACCTCAGCGCCCTGGCACCGCTGCAGGCCCGGATGCCCGGCCTGTTCCCGGCGCGAGGCAACCCAGAGGCGCCCACCCCCCCCGCCCCGGCCGGCGCCCGGCGCCTGCCCCTGCAGGTGACCCTGCTGGGCGGCGGCGTGCGGGTGAGTGTGGACGGCACGCCGCTGCGGCTGGCACACAGCAAACCTGCCGAATTGCTGGCGTGGCTCGCGCTGCACGGCCCCGCCACCCGCGAGCAGCTGGTGGACGCCCTGGTGGGCGGCGGCACGGAGCAGCGCCACGTGGAGTACGTGAAGGTCTCGGTGCGGCGCCTGCGCGCGGCCCTCAGCGAGGCGCCGGGCGTGGCCTTTAACCCGCTGGAGTTCCGCGCCGGGCAGTACCTGCTCTCTGAAGCCTTCGAGGTCCAGGTGGACGCGGTGACGGTGCGCGCCGCGCGCCACAGCCACGACCCGGCGGTGCTGACCCGGGCCCTGGACGCCTACACCGGGCCCCTGCTGCCCCGACTGGACAGCGCCTGGGCCGACGACGCCCGGTTGGAACTGGAAGAGGACCTGATCGCCTGTGCCCTGCGCCTGGCCGAACTGGTGCGCGAAGACGACCCGGCCCTGGCCACCCGCGCCTACCGCCGCGTGCTGGACCTGGACCCCTTGCAGGAAGAGGCCGCGCAGGCCCTGGTGGAGTTGACCGAAGAGGGAGGCCGCGCGGGGGAAGCCCGGTATCTGGAACGGGTCTGCCAAAGACGCCTGGAAGAGGGGCTGGGGGCATGATGTCTCGAAAGACGGCTGTCTCTGCCGAGTAGGGGTGAAATCATTTTTGTCGCCGATTCAGGCCAAGCGAGATGTGTGCAGCTTGGTTCTGCCCTGAGGTGGGGATGGGGCAGTGGCAGACCGTCTCATACGGAGTCCGGACCATCCGTGACCGCCCTTCCGCTTCGCTTCAGTGCTTCCACGCCTCTCCGTCCCCGTTTTTCCCTCTCCCTCTGGTCGGGTTCATCAGTTCTTTCATAGCGGATGAACCGGAAGCCTTGTCACATGACGTTACCAGGGGTTTCGGTAGACGCAGCCCAGCGTGCCTCTAGTCTGCCTGGACGAGAAGTCAAACGTGCGCTTCAGTGCCCACTGAACACCTGGGACCCAGCACTGGAAGTCATAGACGCCCGGGATTTCGTACAGGTGTGGCAGCGGCAGCAAGGGGGTCCGGGACTCGCTGCGCGTGCCATCGCCCCAATCCACCAGCACCGCCTCATCCTGGCTGGCGTTCTCGTACTCAAAGAGCCGGAGCGTCACCAGGGCCTGGGTATCTTCTCTTCCCTGAATTTCGACCCGGACAATCCGTCTGGGCCACAGGTCTGGATGACGAAGAAATGGCGCCCAGTCCTCCTCAAGGGCCTCAACCGGGCCTTCGCGCTCATCGGCCAGCAGGTATTCAGCAGAGCGCGCCTCTCGCAGCGTCATGCCGAAGGCGTCCATGAACAGCCCATAGGCCGTGAATCGGTGCAGCTCCGGGCGCGCCAGCAGGCTGCGGGCCAGCGCCGTGCCAGACACGCCCTGTAGCGCCTGTGCTCTCATGTGGCGAATCAGCTGAACCTGCTCCTGGTCCGTCATCGTGGCTGCATTGTCGCTGAAGATGGCGCCCGCACCGTCATCAGACGGAAAAAGGCGGACCCCATGTTCAGGTCCGCCCTCGTCCCTTCTTCGTCTCTACACTGGTCCGCCCAGAGGCAGCATGTAGGCGGTGAATTCATTCACGCCGTCCAGATGCAGCAGGGCATTCACGGCGTCGTCGTAGAAGCCGCCGATGGTGAGGTGCGGCAGGCCCAGGGACGCCGCGATCAGGCACAGGTTCTGGGTCAGGTGCCCGCATTCCAGCAGGGCGTGGCGGTAGGCGCGGTGGTGGTAATGCGCCTTGACATAGGTGTAGTCCAGCACCGGCAGCAACCACGCGGCAACCTCACGGGCGGGCAGCACGTTGGGCATGGCCGGGTTCAGGAAGGGCGAGCTGCGTTCCAGCAGTTCCACGGGCGGCACGGTGCCAAAGCGCACAAGTTCGCTGCTGTGTTCATCGAAGACGTAGTGCCCGGCATCCAGGCCACCCACGCAGTAGGCCAGCAGGTGCAGCCGCCACGGATACCGGCCCCCGCCGGATGGGTAAGGCCGCCGCTGCACCGCAAACTGCCCGCCCGGGTGCGTGACCACCCGCGTGTCCACAATGCCCGCTGCCCCGTGCAGCAGGGCCGACAGGGTGGGCAGCACCAGCGGCTGGCCGTAGCGCGCATACGAACTCGTGCGGCGGCGCAGCACTTCGCCCAGCGGCATGTTCAGGTCACCCGCTTCCTGGCGGGGCAGGGCCACCCGGCGCTGGCCCGGCCAGTGCGGCACTGGGCGCGGCTCGGGTGGCGTGGTGGCGCGCAACTCGGCCAGGCCGTGCGGGTACAGCTTGCTGTCCTCGTGGGCGCGGTGGTCCGAGGCCCAGTCGGCGTGCAGGTGCTCGCCCCCCCGGTCCGACAGGATCAGGGCCGCCAGCGTCGCCAGATAGCATTCGTCCTCAATGCTGAACCCCAGGCGGTTGTGGAACATGTGCAGCTGCGAGCGCCAGATGTCCAGGCTGGGGTAGCTCAACTGGCCCTCCACGGCGCGGTAGGCGCGGTGGGCGGCGCGGACCTCCGCTTCCCAGGCCTGCAGGAGCTGGCGGCCAGGGCGCTGCGTGTAGGTCTGCCGCGCGCCGCTGAGAGACGGGGGCGAGGCGAAGTACGTGGCCTCGGCGCGTTCGCGGGCGCGGGCCACCTGTTCGGTGGGGGTGGTGGAAAACAGCGGCCAGGCGTTCACGAAGTCGCGCAGCCAGCGCACCGCGCCGGGCGTGTCCAGGTCCAGGGCGCGCACGGTGGTCAGCAGCAGGTGCAGGCCCAGCCCCAGCCGGGCAGCGCGCGTGGGGGTCAGCGGCAGAATCTGCGCGGCAAAGGCGCTGGAGGTCTCGAAGAACCCCTCGCTGATTTCCAGACCGGCCGGGCCGCCGTAGCGCAGGGTTTCAGGCTCGTAGGGCACGGCCAGCACCTGCCCGTGGGGGTGCCAGCCGTACTGACCAGCGGCGCCGGCCCGCTGGCCGGGAGGGACGAAGGCGGCGTAGTAGGTGTCTGGATCGGGGATACCGGCATTGGGCAGGGCGCCCAGACTCCGGCCCAGGACCTCGCGCACCTGGGCAGCCGCCTCTGGCTGGGCGTCCCGCAGGCGCAGGCGCACATGCGGCCCGCCTTCCCAGTAGCGGATAAAGAACCAGCCCGCCAGCGCCGCGTGCCCCTGCAGGTGGCCCAGCAGCGGAAAGATGTCGGTGTGCAGCGCGCGTTCCAGCTCGGCGCTGGGGGCGAACGTGTGGGCGTGGAACGAGGTCCACACGGGGCGGGCGGCGGGCGGCGCGGTCACAGGGGGCGCGCTCAGAACAGTCATGCGGTCCTCCTCAACAGGGGCAGTGAAAGGTCGTTCAGGGGCGCGCGGCCACACAGCAGGGCGTAGGCCACGGTCTGGTTGGCGGGCAGGTTCAGCAGGGCGTCCAGCGGGGCTTCGCGGTAGGCGCGCACCGGGCGGGCAAACAGCCCCGCGCGGGCCAGGGCCAGGCACAGGCGCTGCGCCCGTTCCCCCAGGGCCAGCTGGGTGTGCAGGAAGGGCTGGTCCGGGTGATAGGTGGCGGTGAACAGCACGGCGGCGTTCAGGGCGCTCACGTTCAGGTCCTCAGGGTAGGAATAGGCGTGCTGCAGCGCGTCGGCCAGAGCCGGGGCAGGCACAGGGAGGAGGCCAGTACTGCTGTACACCCCGGCTGCCAGACCCGTGAGGTTGTGCGCGAGGAGCACCGTGTCTGGCTTGCGCAGGGCCGCCTGAAACGGGGCTGCGCCGGCGGGTTGCTGGTCGGTGAGCAGCCCAAATGGGCCGGGGCCCGACGAGCGCGCCTGAAGATCGGCCCAGGCCCTGGCCGCCTGCCCGGCATCGGCGACGCCCTCTTCCACCGTCAGGCTCAGCAGCGGCCACCACCCTGGACCCAGGTCTGGTGAGGCCGCGCCGGGCTGCTCGGTCAGGCGCAGGCCCAGGCCACCGCCCAGGTGCCGCAGGGCGCCCAGCAGGTGCCCGGCTTCCAGCGCGACCAGCGTGGGGCGCAGGGCGCCGTAACTGTCGGGCACGGTGGGCAGGTGGCCCAGCAGGTGCAGGGTGGCCGCCTGGGGGGGCGTGAATGCCGCGTGGGTCAATCGGCGCAGCTGCGCGCGGTGGGGGTCCAGCAGCCAGCGGCCCTGCGCGGTCTGCAGCACCACATGCGCGGCGTACAGCGCCCGGGGCGAGGGGTAGGCCCGGTGGGGGTTGTACGTGGCGTGCGGTTCCACCCGCAGCGGGGTGGCCGCCAGGCGCAGCAGGGTGCCCAGCCGGGCCCAGAAGGAAGCCGCTTCGGGCTGGTCCAGGGCCGCCCAGTCGGGGTGCAGCGGCGCGTCAGCCGGGTAGGGGTCCAGGTGTGGGGGCTGTCCGGGCCGGGCGGGGCCCACCTGCTTCAGGTACGACTGTTCTAGGGCGTGCAGAGGGGCCAGGAGTGTGGAAGGCAGGAACGGGGTGGGCAGGGTCATCGGTTCACCTCCTTGGGGCTGGCATGGCGGGCCAGGCTCACGGGAACGGGTGGGGCAGATGCAGGGCTGGGGCGGGGTTGGGAAAGCCCAGTCGCTCGGGCACGGTGTGCAGGCGGCTCAGGCCCCCAAAGCGCTGGTTCAGGTGCCCAAAGGTCATGGGCAGGCTGCCCGGCACGATCACCTTCACCTGGGCAAACCCCAGATCGCGCACCACGGCGCTCGTCTGGTCCACCACCAGCACGTCCAACCCCTCGGCCAGCACGCGGTCCGTCAGGCGGCGCAGCACATTGGTGAGGTCGGGGTCCATCCAGCCGCGCCAGTCGGGGAACAGGTCATCCAGGCGGGCGGGCGGGGTCGAATCGCGGAACAGGAACGAGAGGCGGTCAAAGGCGTCGGGGTGGGCGTTGACCGCCACATGGTCATCCAGGGTGCGCACCAGGGCAGGGTCACGCAGCATGGCCTGCAGCGCTTCTTCCGTGTGGGCGGGCTTGCGTGTATGCACAAAGGCGTTCACCACCACCTCGATCAGCCCGGCGCTCAGGGCCTTTTCCGGGTTGAAGTGCGCGCCAGCCGCCGACAGCGCCCGCGGATAGCCCCCCGATTCATTGACGAGCAGGGTCCAGATGGCGGGCACCCCAAATTCGGTGGTGATGTCGAAGGCATACGGCGTGAAGCCCAGCGACTCGGCGCGGCGCAGCAGGTGCAGGGTCAGGGGATCGCGCACCTCTGCCAGGTCAATGCGGCGGGCGGGCCGCTGGGCGTGCCACGCGAGCAGGAAAGCGTCGCGCTCAATCACTTCCAGCAGGCCGTAGAGCGCAGCCTCTTCGACCGAGGCACCCAGGGCGCAGCCGTTGGAACTCTCGTACAGAAAGCGTTCCTCGCGCGGCACGCGGTCGTGCTGGTAGTAGGCAATGTGTTCGGGCACCAGTCGGGCGGCGTTCTGGGCAAACGAGTGGGCCCAGACCCACGGCGTGGGGGTGTCGGGGTCCAGGGGCGCGTAGTCGTAGGCGGGGTGGTCCGCCTGGGTCACACCGCCCAGCGTGCGCAGGTCCACCGCGTGGGCCCCCAGCGCGCGGGCACTGGCCCGAATCCGGGTGCGCTTGCCGCGCGGGCGCTGGCTGCCGTAGCGTTCCAGCGCCTCTAAAAAGGCCACCGGTTCTGCATCCGTGAAGGCGTCGGCGCGGCCCCAGCCGGACTCGTTCAGGCGGTGGTCCGGGGCGTGGAACTCGGCGCCCACCAGCGGCATGCCCGCGTTGTGTGCGCGGTACACATGGTGAATCAGGCCGTAGCGCCAGTCGTGCAGCGCCGCGCGCAGGGCCCCGGCGTCCAGGTTCAGCGCCTTTTCCCGGAAGGCTTCGGGGTTGGCCTGCAGGCGGGGCTGCAGGTGCAGGGTGGCGGCCTCGGCGGTGTCGTCGGGGTAGGGCGAGCAGTGCGGGCAGTCGTGCAGCGGCACATGCCGGTGCCACTCGCCGGTCAGATCAGTCCAGCGCCAGGCGTAAATCTGGCCTGGGGCGGGCCAGTCGGTGCCCGCGCGGGAGATCAAGTCGTCCAGCACAGCCAGCAGCGGGCTCAGGGCGGCGGCGGGGGGCAGCACGGGCGCCGGGTGGGCAAAGTGAGCGTCCGGCACCTGGGCCACCTCGCGGCGGCGGCGCTCGGCGCACAGGGCGCAGCCGGGCGTGTGGGGCGTGACCGGGGGGCCCACCAGGGCCAGGGCCGCGTCCAGGCGCACCGGCAGCAGCTTCAGGTCGTGGGTGCGGGCGTAGTCTTGCAGGTCGGCCAGCTCGTGGGGCCGCCAGTCGTCGTGCACGGCCAGCAGCACGCTGCCGGGCGCTGGGGGGGTATTCAGATCGGTGCGCAGGGCGGCGCGGTGGGCGCTGCGGGCCCGGATCAGGCCATGCAGCGTGCCCTCGCCCAGGAGGTAGATCGCGGGGGTCATGGTGGCTCCTTGGGGGTCCGAGACAGGGTGTTCAGGCACGGGCACTCACCCAGCCCAGCAGCACGCCGCGCTGCACGGTGCCCGGCAGGCTCAGGTCCGGGATCAGGCGGAGGGCCCGGTCCAGCGCGTCCAGGGCGGCCCAGGTCTCGCGTTCGGGCTCGGTGGCCGGGGCGGGGTGAACCTCGCCAGCGGGGGGCAGGGGCGCGCCGGGCAGCGGCAGCGCCAGTTGCAGCGCGGCCACAGCGTCCACCAGGGCGTGCCGGATGGCCGTGTCTGGGTCGGCCTGAAAGCTGCTGGCCAGCAGGCCGCGCGCCGGGTCATACACCGCCGCGCCGTGCAGGCCGCGCAGAGCCGGGTGGCCCAGGGAGACCACCTGTGCGCCGACGCCATACACCATGCCCAGGCTTTTGAAGAGCCACAGGTGCGCCAGTGGCAGGTCGGCGGGCGGCAGCGGCTGGGCGGTGAAGGTCTGCGGCGCGCGGGCCAGTTCAGCACTTAGAAGGGCGTTCAGGCCCCGGCCCAGCAGGTCGGTCTCGTGGTAGCCCAGCACCGGGAAGGCGTATTCTCCGGGGTTCAGGTCCAGTGGCGCGCCGGGCAGCAGGGCCAGCAGGCGGCGCTCGGCGGCGCGGTTCAGGGCCTCGGTGCCGTCGGTGCCCCAGCCCGCCCGCCCGGCGCCGCCGGAGGTGCCGTAGGTGAACAGGGGCAGTTGCTCGCCCGCCGCGCCCGGGGCGTCGGTGAGGGCAAAGGGGCCACTCAGCAGCGCCGCCAGGTCGTCGGGGCCGGCCAGCGGCGCTGGCGCGTGAGCCACCGCCCACCAGTCCCCCTCGGTGGCCCTCTGCAAAAAGGCGGGCACGCGGGCGCTGCGCAGGGTGGCGGCGTCCACAACCAGCGCCTGATCCTCGGTCACGCCGCCCGGCAGGCCCGCAGCGGCGCGGAAGGCTTCCAGCGCCAGCAGCCCCGAGAGCAGTTCGGTCAGGGGCACGCCCGCGTCGCCGTCCAGGGTCAGGCGCCGGCGCAGGGTGGCTTCCGGGGTGTGCAGCGGGGCAATCACGCCCTGGTCGGCATCCAGCGCGGCCAGCAGCAGTGGCGCCTGCGCGCCAGACGGGTTCAGGTACAGGGCGATGAAGGGACCGGGGGCCGGCTGGGCGTCCACCGTGACAAAGGCCAGGTCGCGCAGGTGGGCGGCCACGCTGCGGGTCAGGGCCTGCGGGCCGCGCAGGGTCACCCGGGCGGCGCGCACGGCGCGGAAGGCGGCAGCGGGGCTGGCGCTCAGCGAGTCCAGGAAGCGCAGCACGCCGGCATGCTCGCCCACCTCGGCCGGGGTCAGGGCGGTGTCGGCAGGGAGCAGCAGGTCACGGGCGCGCAGTTCGTCCAGCAGCAATTTCGCGGCGGGCCACGCGCGCTCAGGCAGGCTGGCCTGCAGTTCGGCAGCGGTGACGCCCCCGGTCAACCCAGGCAGCAGGCGCAGAAACAGGGCGTGCAGCGCGGGGTGGCCCTGAATGCGGAAGGTGGTGGCCCAGTGCTGAAAGCGAATGCCGCTCCGGATGGGTACGTGCCCCACGCCGGGCCGCAGGCGCAGCACCTCGGCGCCGAGCACAGCCGGGCTGGGCGCCAGGGCCGCTTGCGCTTGCAAGGCCGGGGCGCTCACGCCACACCTTCCTCGCGCAGCTGCACCCACCACTGGTCGAAAAAGCCGCGCCAGTCCTGCCCGTGCAGTTCCTGCATGGCCTCGCTGACCATGTAGTTCACGAAGTACCGCTCCGTGGGCGAGATGTCCATCAGGGGCAGCGCCGAGTACATGAAGTTCATCAGGGTGCGGTACGTCGAGAACATCTCGACGTGGTACCAGGTCTCGGAAATGTTGAATTTGCGCAGCTCCTGGTGAAATTCGCTGAACTGGTAGTCCGGCCCAAACGCCCAGCGCGCCTGCGCTTCGGGGTTGATCCCGGCCGCCACCCGCTGCATGGTGGCGGTGGGATCGGGGGCCAGCAGGCCCGCGTCGGCCAGCTGCCGCCCAACCGGCCACAGGCGCCGGAACTGCGTTTCCCACAGGCTCAGCACCTCGTCACGCGCCCCGCTGGCCACCCCGTCCACCGCGCGCAGCACCTCATCGCGGATGGGCGCGTACTTCTGGGCAAACGCCGCGCGCAGCCGCTCTCCGCCGCCCTGGCGGAACAGGAACTCCTCCAGGTGCGAGCGGTACGAGATGTGCCCGGGATACACCCCGAACGGGTACGTGCTGGCGTACAGCACGAAGATGCGCGCCAGACGGATCAGCCGGTCGGTGTTGGTGCCCGCGTCCGCCTGCAGGGTCCGCAGCAGGGCGGGCGTCAGCGCCGCGAAGTACTGTGCGCGGAAGGCTTCGGCTTCCGGCGAGCCCAGCACCTCGCGCCGGTCCGGGGCCTCGCCCACCAGCACGCTGTTGTCCGGCCGGATAGGGCCGTAGGGCCCCGCTTCCAGTTCCAGGGTGCCCAGCTTCTCGCTGCGCGCCAGATACGCCGCCTCATCCAGCTCGCCGGTGGAGGGGTACTCGCGCAGGTAGGCTTCGGCCTGCTCCTGAGCGTAGGCCAGCGCGGCCTGCACGGCCCCGTCCTCGCCCTGCACGATCACGCGGACGTGCGGGCCGAACTTCCAGTGGCGCTCGGCGTAGGCCAGCGTGACCCCGGCGCGCGCCTGCAGCTCCAGCACGAGGGGCAGAATGAGGTCGCGCAGCAGCGGGCGCTTCTCGCTCGCGTAGTGGGTGACGTACAGGGCAGCGTTCATAGGGAACCTCCGGTGCGGGGCAGATAACCTGGGGTGAGTCGAAGACGAACCCAAGCGAAGCGAGTCTCAGCAAGAAAGGGGCGGCGAGGATGGACAGGCATGGCGGCGCTGTTTCCGCGATCCCTGGGAATCACAGCCGTCCCTTCTGATGCAGTTCAAAGACGAGTTCGCTGGTAAGAGGCCCCTGGTCGCCGTGGACCAGCGCCTCTTCGGGCAGGGGGCGGCATTCTTCAAACACGAAGTCCTGCGGGCTGTCGCGCAGCACCTTGGCCAGCAGCCGCGCGTGCAGGGGACTGGAGAAATCGAGGTACTGGGGTTTCTGGGTGCCGCCGGCCAGTTCGGCCTGCCACGCCTGCAGGTTGGCGCTGCCCCGCGCGGCGCGGCGCCGGCGCATGAACACCTGGGGGGGCAGCCCGTGGTCGGCGGCCCAGCGCCACAGGGTCAGGGCGTACTCGGCGTCGGTGGCGTGGGGACCGGGGGCGGGCAGGGCGGCGTGGGGCACGCTCCAGCGGGCGCGGTGCAGCACCACAGGCCCGGCGCGCAGGCGCGGCGTGCGCCGAATCTGGCCGCCCGCGGGCCCCAGGCTGGCCTCGGCAATGTCGGGCAGGTGCGGCACGATCAGGCCGTTGTTCGTCAGGGTGACCAGAAAGTTTTTCAGGCTGGGCAGCAGCTGGGCGATCAGGAACCCGGCGTACACGATCTGCACGGACTCACCCGTGTCTCGGCGGCGCAGCACCACCTCGTCGCGCGCCTCGTCGTGTTCCAGGTACAGGTCATTCACGCTCAGGGCTGGCCCATCCACCGGGGCGTCAATCTGCACCTCGGTGTCGGTCAGGGCCGGGTGCAGGTTGGCGGTAAAGCCGTGGGCACTGCGCAGGCCAAGCTGGCTGTGGCCGGCGGGGGCCAGGGCAGTCAGGGTGGCCCGCACGTCCGCCGTCACCTGGGCAGGCAGCGCCGACAGGAAGCGGCTGAAATACTGCCCGTACCCGGCGTAGACCTGGTTCACGATCAGGCCCGTTTCGGTGCCGCCCACCGCAGCCTGGGCAAACACGTCGTAGGACCAGGGGCGGGTCGTGAGGCGCCCGGGGAGGCGCGCCAGCCACGCCTGCAACTGCGCCTCGGTCAGGTCGAGTTCCTCGTGCCCCTCGCGGGTGGCGGCCAGGTAGGCGGCGCGCACCTCGCGCTGCACCGCGAAAATCTCCTGCAACTCCGGGCGGGCGCGCAGGGCCTCACTGGGGCCGCGCAGCGAGGCCTGCAGCCACTCGTCGAACAGGTCAGCGTTCTCGCGCACGAAGGTGGGCAGGTCGTCTACCCGGGCCCCCCGGCCCAGGCCGGTGACCAGCCGCTCGCGCAGCAGCGGTTCAAACAGCAGGTGGGTGTCGAATACGCGCAGCACGGCCAGCAGCAGGTGCAGCCGCGTCAGGGCGGGCTGGAAGGGCGCCGGGTCCAGCGTCTGCATTTCAGGGGCCGCCGTGTCCTCGTACAGCACCGGGCCGGCGGGCAGGGTCAGCCCGTACGCCTCGTAGGCGGCGGCCAGATGCGCGCGGGCCGCGTCCAGGGCGGCGGGGCGCGCCCCACTGTCCAGGGCCGGAAAGGCCTGCAGGGCGCCGGCCAGCGCGGCCAGGGCGCCGGCGGCCACCTCGCCCTGGATGGTCTGGGCGCGGCGCAGCAGGGCCGCCACCTCGCCCAGCAGGTCGGCCGGTTGTTCGGTCAGGCCAGTGACGGGCAGCAGGAAGCCGCTGTCCATCAGCTGCCCCAGGAAGCGGTGGGGGGCCTGCGGATCGGCCGACAGGTCCGCCAGGGTACCCGCCAGGTCAGCGTAGGACGCCTCTCCCCCGTTCTCCCGCACCCGGGCAATCAGGCGGGCCAGGCCGCCGCTCAGGCGCAGGGTCACGCGGCGCGAGGCCAGGTTGCGGGCCCGGGGCTGGCGCACGGCGTCATCCAGGGCCTGCTCGAACCGCACTTCGGCGCCCTGCACCCGCAGGTGATCGCCCAGGCGCCAGGGCAGGGCGGCGCGCAGCTCCGGGGTTTTCAACGCGCCGTCGAGCAGGCGCAGGATCAGCACGTGGTTCACGGTCACGCTGGCCTGAATCTCCGGGCGGGCCAGCGCGGCGCTGCCCCCTTGCATCCAGCGGCCACCGGCCACCGAGGTGTAGTGGCTGAACGGACTGGTTTTCCAGGCGGCGCGGGACACGTACTGCAACAGGCGGTATTCGCTCTTGCGCAGCGTGCCCTTCTGCTCGGCCAGGGGGGTGGCGGCGTACTGCCGCGCGGTGGCCAGCAGGGCGCCGCTGGAGACCGCCAGCGCCTTCAGGAACCGCTCGTCACGGCACACCGCCTGCATGGCCGTGCGTTCGGCCGTCAGGTGGGTGTCCAGGGCGCCCAGCAATTCGGCGGTGCGCGCTTCCTGGGCGGTCCAGGCCCGCAGGTAAGCGTGCACCGCCGGGGGCAACCGGACCAGCAGGTCGGCGGGAAGCTGGCGGGGGGCCTTGGCGGCCAGCACCGTGCGCCGCAGGGCCAGCAGTTCGCGGCGTTCGGTGTCACGCTCCAGGCCAGGAATCAGGGTGTACAGCGCCTCGGCCGCCTCGGCGCGGCGCTGGTGTAGGTCGGTCCGCGCCGCCGCGTCGCCGCGCAGTTCGGCCTCCAGGGGAAAGCCCGGCCGCGCGGGGCTGACGTGGTTAAAACGCAGGAGCAGCTGGGGAGCCAAAAGGTCATCTGGTGTTGTGGGTGCCGCAGTGGTGGTCTGTGTTGTGGCGGGCAGCGCTGCCGTGGACTGCGCGCTGGGCTGGTGCCGAATAAAACCCTGGGTCATGGCCGTACCTCCTTGTCTGAAAGTCGAGAGGGCGTTGTCGGCGTGCTGCGGGGCAAAGGGTGGGGGGAGGGGGGTCGCCTGGACCCAGTCCCTCCCCCGCCCGCACTGGGCACCTTACTCAGCGGAGACTTCGCTGGCCCCGCAGCAGCACGAGCTGCTGCCGCAGGTGGAGGTGGCGCTGCAGGAGCTGGAGCCGGACGACGCGCCGGTTTCGGCCAGGGCGGTGCTGTCGCGCACTTCGGTCACTTCCAGGGCTTCGATGTTCAGGTCGCTGAAGTCAATGTCGGTCATGGGGGCAATGTTGGTCATGGTGGTCTCCTTGGGAATGCGCTGTCGGCGCAGTGAGAGGGCGAAGGAACGGACAGCGGCGTGCAGGGTCAGGTGAGGGGGCGGGGCGTTAGAAGGCGATCACCTCCGGGTGGGGCGGGTAAAGCCGGGTGGATTAGGAGCGCTGGAACCCTAGGGGCCGCAGGGGCCTTATAGGCCAGCGTTGCCTTCGTCGCGTCGGTAGCCCAGGCGGGCCAGGAAGAGGAACAGCGCGGCGTATCCGGTCAGCCACAGCACGTGGGAGAGCATGTTGGGGTCGTGTGCGGCACCAATCTGGCCCAGGGCCAGCTGCGAGAAGTGGTAGGGGGGCAGGGCCGGGGCGATCTTCTGAAAGAACGCGGGGAGCATGGCGTACGGCATCCAGAGGCCGGAAGCGAACGACATGGGGATGTAGATCACATTGGCCAGGGCCGGCGCGGCGCCGGGGCCGGAGAGGAAACCCAGGGCCAGACCCAGGGCGGTAAACGGCAGGCCACCCAGAATCAGGGCCAGACCCAGGCGCAGCCATGTCTCGGCCGGCATCTCCACGCGGCCCACGGTGGCGCCCAGCAGGAACATCAGCGAGATGATGGTGACGTTGAACATCAGCGAGGTCACCAGCTTCGAGAGCAGGAAGGCCCCGGGCGGCATGGGTGAGACGCGCTTGATCTTCAGCCAGCCACTGGCCCGGTCGTTGGCGATGCCCACCCCGAAGGAGAAGAGCGAGGCGCCGATCACGCCGAAGGCGCCGTAGGTGGCCAGCATGTACATGGGCACCCGGACATTGCCCGCCGACTGGTTCATGTAGGTAAAGCCGAACACCACGTAGAACAGCAGCGGAAAGATGATGGTGGGAATCAGGAACATGGGGCTGCGCAGCAGGGTCAGCGTCTCGGCGCGGATCTCCAGGCGGTACAGGCGCCAGCGGTTGACGCGGGGGGCCGGGAAAGGCCGGGTGCGGGGCACGTCTTGCACGAGGCTCATGCGCTCACTCCTTGTGGGGTCTTGAGGCCCTGGAACACGTCGTCCAGGCTGGCGGGCCGCACGGTGAATTCCTGCAGGGCAGGGTCCAGGGCGTACAGGGGGGGCGCGATCACGGCCTGCCCGTCCACGGTCAGGTGCAGCACCCCGTCCTGCTGGCGCACGGCGCGCACCCCGGGCACCGCCATCAGCTGCGCTTCGGTCAGCAGGGCGCTGCGCAGCGAGACGTGCTGCACGTTCACCCGGGCCTTGAGTTCCTGCGGTGTGGCCTGGGCCACCAACCGGCCCTTGTCCATCACCAGAATCCGGTCGGCCAGGGCGTCGGCCTCTTCGAGGTAGTGGGTGGTGAGCAGCACGGTGCGGCCGTCGTCCACCAGGGCCCGCACCTGGGTCCAGAAGGACCGGCGGGTGTCCACGTCCAGCGCCACGGTGGGTTCGTCCATCACGATCAGCGCGGGGTCGCCGCACAGGGCCAGGGCAAACCGCACCCGCTGGCGCTGCCCGCCGGACAGCTGCCGGTAGGTTCTCGTGGCCAGGTCGCTTAGACCGGCGCGGCGCAGCGTTTCGGCCACCGGCAGCGGCGCGGGGTAGTAGCTGGAAAACAGCTCGACCAGTTCAGCGACGCGCAGGTTGGCCGCCAGATGCACCTGCTGCAGCATGGAGCCGGTGTGCATGCGGTGGGCGGCGTCAAGCGGCGAGCGGCCGTAGACCTTCACCGCGCCCTGGGTGGGGGCCAGCAGACCCAGCACCATATTCACCAGGGTGCTTTTGCCGGCGCCGTTGGGGCCCAGGAGTGCCACCACCTCGCCGGGGTGGATGCTGAGGCTGGTGGGGTGCAGCGCGGGAATGGCGCCGTAGGCCTTGCTCACCTCCTGAAGTTCGATGGCGGGGCCGGCGTACTCCGGTCTCCACGTCCTGGGTGTGTGCCGTTCAAGCTGCATTTCACTCTCCTTCCGGCGCGGGGCTTCTTTGGGTTCTTCCCGAGCGGTGAGGAGAGTGTGCCGGGGGACCGGGGACAGCCCGGAGACAGGGGGGCCGGTGGTGGAGCGAGTGGCAGGGACATAGGCCCGCAGCCAGGGTCCAGGGCCGACTGTCCCCAACCCGTCTCCGGGCGGCGCGCACCGTGGGCGCACGTGCAGGCCCCTCCGTTTCGGTGGTCCGGCCTGCACCGGCGGCGCGCTGGTGGTTCTGCTGCCGTCAGGACCCACCCCTGGGTGTCTGACGCGCGGCCACACCCAGCGCCACTTCCCGGCCCGCTTCTCACACCCGTTTCTGTCTCAAGGAGGTTTTATGCGCGTTCTGTCTGCCCTTCTGCTCTCCCTGGTCCTCTTTGCCCCGGTGGCCCAGGCCACGGGCGCGGCCACGCCCCAGACCGGCGGCACCTTTGGCGGGTTCGGCGGCGGCTCGTCGGGTGGGGGCGGCGCCTCGGGCGGCTGGTAAGTCCGGCCCCAGTGTCCCCGCCGCGCCCCGCCCGTGACCCTGCCCCCAGTCGTGTCTCCAGTCGTGTCTCCAGCCGTGTCCCCGTGCGTGTCCCTGCGCGGCCTGCACGGTGTCTCCAGGCCGTCCCCAGGCGATTTCTACAGTTCCCCCATGACCCGCACCCGCACCCCCCGCACCGCCGTGTTCGCCCTGCTGACCGCTGCCCTGCTGGGCCTGAGCGCCGGCGCCCAGACCGCCTCGCCCAACAGCGACCCCGCCGTGGGACCGGTGCAGCTGAGTGACCCGGCCGTCGGCCCGGTGCAACTGGGCACGCCCGCTCCTGCCCCCACCCCATCCACGGGCCGCTGAGCCCCAGGAGGTTTGATATGCGTCTGAAAACTGTGCTGACCAGCCTGCTCGCCCTCGTTTTGGTGACCGCCACCGCTGCCCAGGCGGCAACTGCTGCCCCGCAGACCCAGGGATCGGTGAAAGGCGGCGGCGGGTCCTTCGGGGGGGGCGGGGCCAGCGGCAGCTGGTAAAGCCCACCTTCCTGGCAGGCGGCGAATCCATTCAGGGTTCGCCGCCTGCCGTGATGCCCCTGTCCTGACTGCACCGCCCCTCTGCCGATCTCGGAACCGCTACCATAGCCCCATGCGCTTTCCTGCCCTGACGGGCGCGCTGCTCCTGGCCCTGACCAGCCTGAGCAGCGCGCAGACGGCCACGCCCCCGGCCCGCTTTGAGGGGCAGATTATCTATCAGGTCATGCCGGACCGCTTTTTCGACGGCAACCCGAACAACAACCAGGGCGTCAACCGCGCCGATCTGCGCGCGTGGCACGGCGGCGACCTGCCGGGCCTGACCCAGAAACTGCCTTACATTCAGAAATTGGGCGCCACCGCCGTGTGGCTCACCCCCGTCTACCAGCAGCAGACCACCAATTCCTTTGGCACGGCGCCCTACCACGGCTACTGGCCGGCCGATTTCCGCAACGTGGACCCGCACTTTGGCACCCTGGCGGACTTCGGCACCTTCGTGAAGGCCGCGCAGGGGGCCGGGATGCGCGTGGTGCTCGATCAGGTGATCAACCACTACGGCTATGAGGCGGCGGCGGTGCGCGCGCGCCCAGGCTGGTTCAACGGCGAGGCGCAGTGCAGCGCCACCACCAACAAGGATGTGGACTGCCCCCTGGCCGGGTTGCCGGACCTGCGGCAGAGCGAGCCCCAGGTGCGTGAACTGCTGCTGGGCAACGCGAACTTCTGGCGCGAGCAGGGCGTGCAGGCCTTCCGCTACGACGCGATCAAGCATGTGGAAGGCCCTTTCCTGCGCGAGCTGCTGGCCGCCGACCGGCAGGCGGGCACCTGGACCCTGGGCGAATGGTTCGACGCCGACACGGGCACGGTGGCCGACTGGCAGAAGGCGGGCTTTGACAGCCTGTTTCTCTTCAGCCTGCAGGCGGCCATGAAGGGCAGCATCATGGCCGGCCAGAGCCTGGACGGTGTGCGCAGCGTGCTGGCGCGGCAAGGTGAGCTGGTACGCCCCGGCGAGGTGGCCCTGTTCCTGGACAACCACGACGTGCCCCGCTTTGCCCAGGGCACCCTGTTTGAAGACATCGGCCAGGAGCGCACCAAGTATGGCCTGCGCGCCCTGATGACCCTGCGGGGCGTGCCGGTGATCTGGCAGGGCACCGAAATCGCCATGCGCGGCGCCGCCGACCCCGACAACCGCCGCGACATGCGCTTTGAAGACCAGTGGACCCCCGGCGAGCGCGCCGTGTTCGAGGCCACCCGCGACGCCATCGCCGTGCGCAAGGCCAGCCCCGCCCTGAGTGCCGGCGCCCTGAAGCTGCTCCCCACCCCCGACACCGTCAGCGGCGACCTGCTGCTGTTTACCCGCGAACTGAATGGCCAGACCGTGCTGGCTGCGTGGCACAACGGCAAGGCGCGCAAGACCTACAGCCTGAAACTGAGCACCCTGGGCGTGGCCTGGGCGAACCGCCCCGCCGCCTCTTCCCTGTTCGCCGGCCAGAACGCCCGGGTCAGCGTCTCGGGCGGCTACCTGCACCTGAGCCTACCGCCCCAGGATGCGGCGGCCTTCCGGGTGGAGTAAGCCACAGGGCAGCGGCGCGGAGGTCATCCTTCCGCGCCGCTCTGCTTTGGTCTGATACGGAACTCAGGTGAGCCGAAGGCGAGCCTGAGCGGAGCGAACACGAGAAAATACGGGACTACGGCGATGGAAAAGCATATTTGCGCTCTTCCCAATATGCTTTGGAATCAGAGGAGTCCCGTATGATTTAAGCTTTCAGGGGCCTGGGCACCGGCAGGGTGTAGGTCGCAAACGGTTTCCACTGCCCGCCCGGGTGGTGGCGGGCCAGGGGCCGGTCCTGGGCGTCCACATAGACCATGCGGTAGCGCATGCGGCCCAGTTCCAGACCGCCGCGCTCGCGCCACAGCACCTGCACGTCCACATTCGTGGCGGCGGGGTCCGTGTCGTGGGCACCCAGAATGCTGAACTCATCCAGGCGGCCCGGGTACACCTTCTTGACCTGCCGGATGCTGCGCCGCCCGGTGGGAAACACCCGCGCGGGCAGGGCCAGGGCCATTTCGCGGTAGTGGCCGCCCTGCCAGTGGGTCAGGAAGGCGCTCAGGGCGTCCTGTGGCGTGGCCGTGTTCATGCCCCCAGCATGGCACGCCGGGATTAGGGCGCGGTATGGGGCATTTGGCGCAGCGGCAGGTGCGACAGGTGGCCCAGGGACAGCCCGCACCCCTTTGTATAGATGGCCCTTTGGATGGAGGGCGGCGCTGGCCGTAGGCGGGTAGCCTCGGGAAGTGACCCCACCCCTTCTGCTGGTGCTGACCGGGCTGCCGGCTGCTGGAAAATCCACCCTGGGCGCGGCGCTGGCCCGCGACCTGCAGCTTCCCTTCGTCACCAAGGACGAGTACAAGGGTCTGCTGCTGGCCCGGCAGCCAGACCTGCCCCGGGACATTTCGGGGCCTCTGAGCTTTGACCTGATGTGGCATGTGGCGGGCGTGACGCTGAGGGCAGGCGTGAGCACCGTGCTCGAAACGCATTTCTACCGCGGGGTCAGCGAGGCGCACCTGCTGCGGCTGGCGCAGACCCACGGCGCCCGGCTGGCCCAGGTGTTCTGCACCGCGCCGCTGGACGTGCTGCGGGCGCGGCATGCGGCGCGCGTGGCTTCGGGGGCGCGGCCGGGGATAGACCTGCCCTTCGAGCACGCCCTGGCGCCCGCCCACTGGTGCCACACCCCGCTGGACCTGGGCCCGGCGCCCTGTCTGCAGTTGGACACGGCTGCGGGTAATCCGCTGCCCAGGGCGCTGGCCTGGGTGCAGGGGCTGGCTGCTCTGCCGACAGACTGAGGGAAAGAGCCCCCTATTTGATGGACTGCATGGGCCATCACCCAACCCAGGAACAGGCCCATGAACGGCCCTGCTCCTGCAGCTGCCCGGCGCGAACCTAGACCCCAGGCTGCACCAACCACAGCGCCCGGCGTGATGTCCCCACCGCTGGGCCACCCTTCTGCCCCTTTCGTTCGTTCTGTTCCCGGCTGTTCCCGCCGCAGTCACGCCTGGGCGGCGGGCCCGCCGCCTTAGGCTCTGGGCATGCCTGCCCCGGCCCTCTCCCCCACCGCCCCGGACCACCCGGCCCAGCCGCAGCGGCCTCCCACTCCCCTGGGGCTGCTGCAGTTGTTTCTGGGCGTGGCGCTGGTGGGCATTGGCGGCGGCCTGCCCGCCCATACCCGCCGGGCCCTGGCGGCGCGCGGCTGGCTGACCGACGCCGCTTTTGCCGAGGCCTTTACCCTGGCGCAGCTGACCCCCGGGCCCAACGCCGTGAATCTGGCCGCCATGGTCGGCGCGCACCTGTGCGGGCCCCGGGGCGCGGCGCTGGCGGTGGCCGGGATTCTGGCACCGGGCTTGGTGGCCATGCTGGCAGTCAGTGTGATCACGCTGGGGCTGCCGGGGGGCCTGCCGCCCACCTTCCAGAGCGCACTGCGCGGAGCGGCCTGCGCGGCGCTGGGGGTGATGCTCACGGCCGCCGTGCCGGTGGTGCAAGTGGCGCTGGGGGTCCGGGGCGGCGCGGTCCTGATGGGCGCTACGTTTCTGGCCCTGGCCGCCCTGAAACTGGACCTGCTGCCGGTGCTGGCGGTGGTGGTTGCGGCTGGCCTGCTGCTCAACCGGCCCCGGAGCGGCGAATGAGCGCCGACCCCTGGGACATCCTGCTCACCTTTACCCGGCTGGGGCTCGTGAGTTTCGGGGGGGCCAACCTGCCGGAAATTGAACGGGTGCTGGTAGAGCAAAAAGGCTGGATCACCCCGCAGGTGCTGGCCGGCGGCTTTGCGCTGGGGCAGGTGATGCCGGGGCCCAACATGCTGGCCATGACCCACTACGGCTTTGCGGCCGGGGGCTGGTGGGGCGCGGCAGCGGCCACCGCCGGGTTTTACGGCCCCACCGCCCTGCTGAGCGCAGCGGCCATGCTGGCGTGGCAGCGCCTGAGCCGCTGGCGCTGGTTGCCGCCGCTGCGCAGCGCGCTGCTGCCTTTTGGCGCCGGGGTGCTGCTGGCGGGCGCGCTGGTGCTGGGGCGCAGCAGCCTGCACAGCTGGCCCGCTGCCGTGATTGCCGTGGCCGCTTTTGTGCTGCTGCAGCGCACGCGGGTCAACGCGGCGGTGGTGGTGCTGGGCGCGGCGGGGCTGGGCGCGCTGCTGGGCCTGTAGGGTGTGGCCAGACGCGGCGCTCACGGCCCCAGGGGAATACTGAGCGCATGGCTCCGTCCCCCTACGCCAAGCCCCTGCAGCACGCCGACCTGCCCGCAGGGATCCGGGTGGTCCTGGGCCCCGGACCCCTGCAGGAGCCCCCGCAACAGGGCCGCACGTCCCGCGTGGCCTTTGCGCTGGACACTGGGGGCAGGCCTGTTGTGGTCAAACGCTCGGTGGGGCCACACCTGGACTTGCTGCGGCGCGAAGCCCGCGCACTGGGCGCCCTGCACCCGCTGGGCGTGCCCGCCCCGGCGCCGCTGCTGTACCTGGAACACGCGGCGCCCGCTGGCCCGGAAGGCTGGCTGGTCACCCCGCGCTGGCCCGGCCTGACGCTGGAGGTGGCCCTGCGCACCCAGGAAGACCCGGGGCACCGCGCCGCCCTGCTGGCCGACTTCGGCACGGCCCTGGCGAGGCTGCACGCGACGCCGCCGCCACCCGGTTTCGGCAGCCCCGACTGGCTGGCCGGGGCCCTGACCACCGCCGCCCGCCTGAACCCAGCGGTGGACGCCGCCCACCTCGCCCAGTTGCGCCGCGAGCAGCCTGGCGGCCGGGCGGCAACCCTCATTCACGGCGACCTCTTTCTGGACAACGTGATGGTGGCCCAGGGGCGCGTGACTGGCTTTATTGACTGGGGCTTTGCGGCGGTGGGCGACCCCCGTTATGACGTGGCCGTGGCGATCCACGAACTGAGCCCGGCGGATCAGGCGGCTTTTATAGAGGGCTACGGCCCGGCTGCGCAGTTGACCCCCCAGGAAACCGATTTCTTCGTCGGGGTCGCCCTGCTGTTCTGACAGCGGCCCCAGGGCAAAGGACACGAGTGTCAGTGAGGAACAGTCGCGCCGTGGAAGAGAGGCGCCCCAGGCTGACAATCAGGCCACCCCGATGAGCGTGCTTCCCTCCCTGCGCGAGCCACTTTCGGGCTCTGTGGCACCCACTCGGGCCTCCCCCAGCAGAGCCTTCCTCTGAACCTGCCTTCAGAGGACAGTCCCCCCCCTGTCTTTCCTCTACCCGGCTTTGGCGTCCTCGGGCTGCTTGATGCTCAGCACGCGGCTGGCGCCGGTCTGGTCGGTGGTCACGCCCCACAGCGCAGTGGCAATTTCCATGGTGGCCTTCTGGTGGGTCACCAGCAGGAACTGGGCGCCGCGCTCGCTGAACAGCTGCAAAAAGGCGGTAAAGCGGCGGATGTTGGCCTCGTCCAGCGGGGCGTCCACCTCGTCCAGCACGGCCAGGGGCAGGCCCCCGGCGCCGCCTTCGCCGCCGGCATGGTTCAGGGCGAACAGGAACCCCAGCCCCGCCATGGTGCGCTCGCCCGCCGACAGCAGGGTCATGGAGCGGGTGCGTTTTCCTTTGGGCTGCACCGCCAGCCGCAGGCCGCGCAGGCGCCCGGCCTCGTCACGCTCGCCTTCCAGTTCGCCCTGGCCGCCCAGCAGCTGGGCGCTGTACTCGCGGAAGGCGGCGTTCACCCGGTCAAAGGCGGCGGCCGTGGCGTGGCCCTCGGCGGTTTCGAGGTCGTGCAGGTGGGCGCGCAGTTCAGTGGCGGCCGTTTCGGCGTCGTGCAGCTCGGTGCGCACGGCGGCCAGCAGCTCGGCCTCGGCGGCGTGGTCGGCCTCGGCGCGGGCGTTCACCGGGCCCAGGGCTTCCAGGGCAGCGCGGGTGCGGGTCAGCTCGGCCGTCCACTCGCGCGGGGTGCCGGGGGGCAGGCAGCCGTCGGGCAGGGGTTCTTGCAGCCCCTCGCGCCGGGCTATGAGCAGGCGCACCTCGTCCAGGCGGGCGCGGGCCTTGTTCTGCGCGGCAATGAGGTTCGCGTAGGTCTGGGCGGCCTGCTCGCGGACATATTCGGCGCGGGCGTATTCGTGTTCGTCCAGGGTGCCCAGGGCGGCCTCGCGCCGGGTCACCTCGGTCACGGCGGCGGCGAGATGGGCCTCCTGGGTCTGCAGGGCCGCCCCACTGGCCTCCAGGCGGGCGCGCAGGTCCCCGGCGCGGGCGCGGCCGGTGCGGTAGGCGCGCCACGCGGCGTCAGCCTCGCGGGCCAGGGCCAGGGTTTCGGCGGCGGCGCGTTCGGCGGCGCGGCGACCCTCGGCCTCGTGGCGGGCGCCGGCCAGGGCCGCTTCCAGGTCGTTCAGGTCGGGCAGGGGCGCAACAGGGTCCACGGGTGCAGGGGTGTCGGGGCCCAGGCGGGCCGAGAGGCGGTCGCGGTGGGCTTCCAGGCTGCGGGCCTGCGCGCCCAGTTCGGCGGCGCGGCGCTCGGCCGCCGCCTCTTCCTGCGCGGCACGTTCGCGGGCGGCCAGCAGGGTGTCGTGCGCGGCGGCGCCCCCGGCCAGCGCGGCTTCCACCTTCTTCAATTCGGCGCCCAGGCGGGCACTCTGGCGGTCGGCGTCGTCCAGTTCAGCGTCCAGTTCCTGAAAGCGGCGCTGGTCGGTCAGCACGCCCGCGCCCGTGTCGCGCGCGCGGCCCCCAGTAATCGCGCCGCCGGGCTCCACCAGTTCGCCGTCCAGAGTGACCAGCCGGGGGCGGCTGCTGTGCGTGCGGGCAATGCGGTTGGCGGCGCGCAGGTCCCGCACCACCAGGGTGTCAGCCAGAATGGCTTCGCTCACCAGCGGCGGATCGCTGGGGCACAGGTCGGCGAGGTTGCCCACCACCCCGTCCTCGCGCAGCAGGGCGGCGTCGCGGCGTGGGCGGGCGCGGATCAGGTCCAGAGGCAGGAAGGTGGCGCGGCCCCCCACCCGCTTCAGTTCGTCAATAATCTCGCGGGCGTCTTCGGCCCGGTTCACGACCACCTGTTCCAGGCGCCGGCCCAGGGCGGCCCCCAGCGCGGTCTCGTAGTCGGCGGGCACAGTCAACAGGTCCGCCACCGAGCCCACGATGCCGGGGTGGTCCAGCCGCAGGGCGTTGCGGGCACCCTCGCCGTAGCGGGCATACGAATTCAGGGTCTGTTCCAGGCGCTCGCGTTCGCGGCGCAGCGGCGCCACGCTGGCGTTCACGCGCGCCAGTTCGCCGCGCAGGTGCCGCTCATGGTTCAGGGCGGCCTCGCGCTCGGCCTGCAGGGCGCGGTAGGCAGTTTCGGCCTGCTCGCGGGCGTGGCGCGCGGTGTCCAGGCGTTCCTCGGCGGCGTGCAGGCTCTCCAGGGTGGTGTCCAGGTTGCCCTGGGCGCGCTCCAGTTCGGCGCGCAGGGTCTCGCGGCCCCCGGCCTCGCGGGCCTGGGCCTCGGCGGCGCGGGCCACCAGGGTGCGGGCGCGCGACAGCTCGGCGTCCAGGCGGCGGGCCTGGACCTCGGCGCCCTCGGCCCCGCTGCGGGCGGCCTGCAGGGCGGCGTCCAGGGCGGGCAGGTCGGGGGCCGACACTTCCGGGGGGCTTGTGGGCAGGGCGTCCAGTTCGGCCTGCAGGGCGGCGCGCTCACCCAGCAGGTGGTCGCGGTAGCGCCCGGCCTGTGCGGCGGCGTCGCGGGCGGCGCGCAGGGTTTCCAGGGCGCCCGCGTAGGCGTCGCGGCGGGCGCGGGCGTCCTGGGCGGCCTCGCGGGCGCGCTCTGCGGCGGCGGCGGCGGTCTGCACCTCAGTGCCCAGGGCAGCGCTGCGGGCCTCCAACTCGGCACCCTCGGCGCGGGCGGCGGCGATGTCCCGGGCCAGTGCCGCCTGCCGCTCGCGGCGCAGGGCGTCTTCCAGGGTCAACACGCGCAGGCTCAGGGTGCGCCAGTCGCGCGCCTCCTGGGCCGCGCGGCCCAGCCGGGCCAGGACCGCTTCACGCTCGCCCAGCACCAGCCGCAGCGCGCCTAAGTGGGTGTCGGCCTCGCGCAGCCGCGCTTCGGTCTCCTGCCGCGCCGACACCGCGCGCGACAGCCCGGCCGCTTCCTGCACGTAGCCCAGCAGGGTCTTGCCCTCGGCCTGCACCACGCCGCTGACCTCGCCCTGCCCGATCACCGCCAGCCCCCCGGGCCCCAGACCCGTGCCGCGCAGGGCGCTCTGCACGTCGCGCACGCGGGCGGGGCGGCCCCCCAGGTCCTGCTCGGCCGTGCCGTCGCGGTAGATGCGCCGGGCCAGATTCACCCGGCCCTGCGCGGTGTGCAGTTCCAGCTGCACCTCGGCCAGCCCCAGCGGGGCCTTGCCGCCGCTGCCGTGAAAAATCAGCTCCGAGGCCCGGCCCGCGCGCAACTCGCGGGCGCGGGCCTGGTGGGTGGCCCAGCGAATGGCCTCCACGACGTTGCTCTTGCCGCTGCCGTTGGGCCCAATGACCGCACTGACGCCGGGCCCGAATTCCAGCCGGGTCCGGTCCGCGAAACTTTTGAAGCCTTGGAGGGTGATGCTGTGCAACATGGGGAGGTCAAAGGGTCTAAAGGTCTAAGAGTCTAAGGGAAAACAGAAGGAGCGTGGGCCCGCACGCAGGGGCGCCTGCCCCTTAGACCCTTCGACTCTTTGACCCTTAGACCTCTCCTCACTGATCCGCGCAGTCCTCGCGGGTGTACGGCTCGCGCAGGTCCAGGTGGCCCAGGGTTTCCACGTTCTGGCCGGCCAGCAGGAAGGTCACGTCCTGGCCCCGGCTGTCGAGCAGGGTGCGGGTGAGGGTACACAGCAGCATGCGCTCGCCGCTGGTGCCGTAGCGCAGTTTGGCGTAGCTCTCTGGCAGGTCCACGAAAAAGTGTTGCCCGCGCAGGTACACCTTGGGGGCCACGCTGCCGGTCGGCACCACGCCCAGCAGCCCCTTGTCGAAGGGGCCCTGGGTCCACACGTTCACGGCGGCCTGCGCCACGGCGCGCGGGTTGGTCTGCACCACCTGAATGGTGCGGGTTTCGGGCTTCAGGCGCTGCACCTGGGGGTCGGTGAAATACACCTTGACCTTCAGGGTCTGGCGCTCTTCGAGGTCCGGTTTGGGGGGCGTGGGCGTGGGCGGCGTGCGCTGCACTGCCTGCAGGGCCAGCACCGAGCAGGCAAACAGCGCCGCGGCCACCACGTTGAAGAGCGAAAACAGCTTGCGCAGCGCGGTCATGGCTGGGCCCCCGCCGCACCCGCACTGATGTTGGCGTTGTTGTTGGCGCGGGCCGTGAGGTAGGTGGCCACCGAGCGCGCCACTGCCTCGGCCATCAGCTGCAGGCGCTGGTTCACGCCCAGCTTGGCCAGATCCTCGGCGTTGCCCGCCCAGCCCAGTTCCAGCAGCAGCGCGGCCTGCGGGGCTTCGCCCAGCGACAGCACGCGGCTGGTGGTTTCGCGCCCGGCGGTGACGCCCTTGGCCTTCAGCTCGCCGCGCAGCAGTTCACCCAGGCGGCGGGTGCTGCCCGGGCCCGCCACCACCAGCGCCGAGTAAGGCGGCGCCGCGCCGGCGCGGATGGTGTTGATCAGGGGCGCGCTCGCCCGGCCGGTCTGCTCGTAGACGGTCACCCCGCTGCGCTGGGCCCCGGGCAGGCGCCCCAGGTCCAGGGCCAGATACACGTCGCTCTGGCGGGTCAGCCGCAGGGCGTCCTCGCGGCTCAGGGTCTGGCTGGCGTCGCGGGTCATGCGCACCTGCCAGCCGAACTTGGAGAGCAGCTCGGCCGCGCGCCGGGCCACTTCCAGGGTCACGTCGCGGCCCACGCCCGGCACCCGCACCGGGTCCAGCACGATCAGGGGAGCGGTCACCCGGGTCAGCACTTGGGGGCTGCTGCGCGCCACCCCGGGCCCGGCGTCCACCACCACGCGCACGTTGCCGGGGCGCACCACCTTGTACACGCGGTACCCGCTGCCCGCGTTCAGGGGCAGGGTCACGGTCAGGTCCTCGCCGCTGCGCGCCACGTCCACAGAGGGCACAAAGGCCCCCCGGGTGGTGTAGCGGCGGGTCTCGCCCTTCAGGCCGCGCAGGGTGATCACCGCGCGGTCGCCGCGCTGCTCGTCTTGCACGGCCACATCGCGCGAGAGGTCCAGCACCAGCCGGTCGGTGTCGCGCCCGGCGCGGCTGCTCACGCCCAGCAGCTGCGGCGCGGGCACCGTCAGCTTGCCGGGCTCGTACTGGGCGCCCAGGCCGGCGGCCAGGGTGTCCACCGGCAGGTACAGGTTGCCATTCACCAGCGTGGCGGCGCGCGCCTGCAGGCGGCGGGTGTCCAGCTGCACCGTGTTGAAATCGGTGGTGGCCCGCTGCTGGTCCTCGTCAATGGGCAGCAGCAGCGTGTGGCCCAGCCCCGTGACCCGCACAATCTGGCCTTCGCGGGTCACGGTGAGCAGGCCGCTCAGAACGCTCTGGCTGGCGTATTCGGCGCCGTACAGCTGAATGCTGTCCACCGGCTGCCCCGCCAGATTCAGGCGGCTGAAGGCAATCTGGGCCCCCGCGAGGCCCAGCAGCAGCAGGCCGGCGCTCAGCAGGCGCAGGGCGGCGCGGGGGCGGGCAGAGCGGGCGGCCTTCACAGCTCGCGCAGCTCCCGGCGCACGGTCTTTTCGGCCTCGGCGCGGCGCTTGTCATGCAGTTTCTTGCCGCGCGCCAGCGCCAGTTCCACCTTGAAATAGCGGCCCTTCTGGTACAGCCGGGTCGGCACCAGGGTCAGACCCTTCTGCTCCAGGCCGCGCTTTAATTTGCCAATTTCCTCGCGGTTCAGCAGCAGGCGGCGGGTGCGGCGGGGCTCGTGGTTGTTGTAGGTCGCTTCCTTGTAGGTGGGAATGTACAGCCCTTCTAACTCCACGTTGCCGCCCTGCAGCCGGGCAAAGGCGTCGCGGAAATCCACGCCGCCGGCCCGCACGCTCTTGACCTCACTGCCCGTCAGGCTGATGCCCGCCTCGAAGCGCTCTAATAATTCGTACTCGTAATGAGCGCGGCGGTTCGTGTACACGCGGGGCATTCTAGCAAGGGGCGGTGAGTGGTGAGTAGGCAGTGGTCAGTGGAAAAAACAGCCTCTCGGGCGCGCGCACAGCGCCTCTTCCACTCACCACTCCCCACCCACCACTTACCCCTTCTTTGGCCGGCTGGGCCGCACCTCCACGCGGCTGGGCAGGGTGCGCGCGGGCATGCGCAGGAGGTCCACGGTCAGCTGCGCGAGGTCCTCGGGCTGAATTTTCCAGGCGTCCTGATCATTCGGGGTGTGGCCGTTAAAGTGCGTCGCCACGCTGCCGGGCATGATCTGGGTGACCTTGATCCCCCGGTCGCGCAGTTCCAGCATCAGCACCTCGGACAGGCCGTTCAGGCCGAACTTGCTGGCGTTGTAGGCGCCGCCACCCGCAAAGGGGTTCTTGCCCGCCAGGCTGGACAGGGTAAAAACGTACCCGCCGCGCTGTGAGAGTGCTGGAATGGCCGCCTTGACGGTGTAAAAAGCCCCGCTGAGGTTGGTGTCAATCACGTCCTGCCACTGCTCAATGCTCAGGTCGGCCACAGAGGCAAAGTGGCCCACGCCTGCGTTCACAAACAGCACGTCCAGGCCGCCAAACGCCGCCACATGCGCGTCCACGGCGGCCTGCAGGGCGTGGGGGTCTTTCACGTCGCAGGCCACGCCCCGGGCCTGGGCGCCCAGCTCTGCGGCCACCCCTTCAATCTCGCCCTGGTGGCGGCTGGTGATCGTGACCCCGTAGCCCTCCTGCACCAGGGCCTGGGCCACTGCCCGCCCAATGCCCTTGCTGGCTCCGGTGAGAAAAGCGCTTTTGCCCTGCTGCGTCTGGCCGGTCATGGGCGGACGGTAACACGCCGCAGGCCGGGCGCAGTGTGGGGCCGCGTGCAGACACGGGCCCCGGGGCAATGACGGTGCGCCCGCGCTCAGGGCAGGCGGGCCGCCAACTGGTCGTACAGGTAATTCACGAACTCGGCCTGATAGCGCAGCAGCACGGAAATCCCGAAGGTTTCACTGAGCACCACGTTCTGGCCTTCGGGCAGGCGGAATTCCAGGCGGGCGCCCAGCTTGTTCCAGGGCAGCAGGGCGCGGGGCGCCACGAACACCGGGCGCACCTCGATGGCCCCGGGGGCGCCCGCCTTCTCGGTCACGGTGGCCCTGGGATACCGGCGCTTGATGGCCCCGGCGCTGTCGCGCTTCATGGCTGCCAGGATGCTGGCGCGCTGCTCGGCGCTCACGAGGTTGGGGTTGCCCTCGATTTTGGGGTCCAGGATGACGTAGGTGGCTGCCGAGAGGCGCTGGGCGGTCCAGCTGGCCGGCGTCTGGGCGCTCGCCAGGGGGAGGGTCAGCACCGAGGCGGCCAGGGCCGTGGAAAGCAGGAACTTCATGCGGGCCAGTGCATCACACCCAAGCTGACGCGGTGTGAGGGGGCGCTGAGGGGCGCCCTGGCCGCCCAAGGGCGCCACCAGGGCCCCGGGCCGTTCCAGCGGGCCGCTACAGTAGGGCCATGCAGGATCTACTGACCATCATGCGCCGCCTGCGCGGGCCCGGCGGCTGCCCGTGGGACCAGGAGCAGACCCACCAATCCCTGCGCCCCTACCTGCTGGAAGAAGCCGCCGAGGCCGCCGACGCTGCGGCCGGGGGCGGCGGCCCCGAACTGGCCGACGAACTGGGCGACGTGCTGCTGCAGGTGGCCTTTCACAGCGTCATTGGCGAGGAGGCCGGCACCTTCTCCTACGCGGACGTGGAACAGAGCATTGTGGAGAAGCTGGTGCGGCGCCATCCCCATGTGTTCGGAGACACGGCGGTGGCGGGCAGCGCCGAGGTGGTCACCAACTGGCAGGCCATCAAGGCCACAGAGCGCGGCGGGCGGCCCAGAAGCGCCCTGGAGCGGGTGCCCGCTGGCCTGGGCGCCCTGAGCCGCGAGGCCCAGGCCCAGAAACTGAGCGCGCAGCAGGTGGGTGCCCAGCCAGGCACCGCGCCGCCCAGGGGCGAGCCGGGCCAGCGGCAGGCCCAGGCCCTGGCGGCGCTGCAGGAGGCCCCGGCCACCCCGGAGGGCGTGGCACAGGTGCTCTCGGCGGTGGTGGCCTGGGCCCGCGCGGCAGGCGTGGACCCCGAACTGGCCCTGCGCGACCACACCACAGCGGCGCTGCGGGCACTGGACGCCGGCGCAGCGGCCATCCCCGTGACTGATCCACTGGACCGGGCTGCAGCCGACCCCTGGGCCACCTGGGTGGGGGAACGCGAGCGCCGCACCCTGCACCTGCCTGAATACCGCCGCGCCGCCGTGCTGGTGGGTCTGACCCGGGAAGCCAGCCCCCGCGTTCTGCTGACGGTCCGCTCGGCCGACCTGCCCACCCACCGGGGCCAGATCAGCTTTCCGGGGGGCAGTCTGGAACCGGGTGAGGACCCAGTCACGGGCGCCCTGCGCGAAGCCCAGGAGGAGGTGGGCCTGGACCCGGCCGCCGTGACCGTGCTGGGCGAACTGGACGACGTGTTCACGCCCATCGGCTTTCATGTCACGCCTGTGCTGGCCCGCATTCCCGCGCAGCCGGGGCTGACCCTCAGCGCCGAGGTGGCCCAGCTGCTGCTGCCCACCCTGGCCGAGCTGCGCGCCCTGCCCGTGACCACCGAAACCCGCACCCTCCCCGACGGCACCCGCGTGCCCCTCTACCGCTACCCCTGGCAGGGCCACGACATCTGGGGCATGACCGCCCGGATTCTGCACGACCTGCTGACCCAGGGGCCGGAGGAGGCCGATGGCTGATAGCTGATGGCAGATGGCTTTATCACCTTGCCATCTGCCATGTGCCATTACCCATCTGCACACAAAAAACCACCCCCACCACGGCGGGCGGGGGTGGGCTTCACGCTGAAGATCAGCGGGTGGGGGTAATGGTGATCTGACCGTTCTGGGTCACGTTGTAGGTGTTGCTGAAGGTGCGGTAACCGGCGGCCACGACCACGATCTCGTGGGTGCCGCGCGACACGCGGATGTTCAGCACGCCGTTGCGGATGGTGCCCACCTCGTCGCCGTCCACGAACACGCGGGCGCCGTTCACCGGGCTGCGCAGGGTGATGGTGTACTGCGCGGGGGCCGGTACGGGGGCCGGGGTCACAGCCTGGGCAAATTCCACGTTCAGGTTGGTGGTGCTGCCCGCGCGGATGGTGATGGTGGTGGTGTAGTCACGGTAGCCGGGGGCCTGCACCCGCACGGGGTAGGTGCCCGCACGCAGGTTGCTGTAGGTCACGTTGGCACCGCCCAGCCGCTGCCCGTTCAGGATCACGGTGGCGTTCTGCACGTTGGTGCCCACAAACAGGCTGCCGGTGCTCACGGGGTTGCGCGCCGCCACGGTGTAGAAGGCGGTGTCACTCACCCAGCTGTTCTGGGGCAGTGGGTTCACCACGATGCTCAGGGCCTGGGCCAGCCCGGCCTGGCTCTTGGCGTTCACGGTGGCGAACTGGTCCTGCGCGCTCTTGAAGGAGCTGATGTCGTCCAGGTCCAGCTCGGTCAGGCTGGCCAGGGCCAGCACCTTGTTCTGGCCGATGGGGCCCGCCACGGTGTACGTGAACTTGTCGTCGGGCGCGGGGAACACCTTGGTGGTGTTGGCCTTGACGAAGTTGTCTTCCGACAGACGGTTGGGCAGGATCTGGTCCACGGTGCCGTCGGGGTTCACGTTGAACAGGTACACGTAGGCGTCGCGGTTGACGGTGGTGCTGATGGAAATTTTGTCACCCACGCGGTAGGCGGGGTTCTGGTTGCCGCTGGTGTCTTTGTCCACACGCACGTTCACCGACAGGTCGGGCTGCGTGGGGTTCACGATGATGCTCTGCGCACTGATCTTGGGGGCCGCAGCGGCCGTGCTGAGCAGCATGGCGGCGGGAATCAGAAAAAGCTTCTTCATGTCGTACCTCCAGGGCACAGCCTACGGGCGGCAAGATGACGCACCGTGAGCGGCCTGGGAGGCTTTGTTAATGGTGCTTCAGGTCACCGTCAGGCAGGTGACGCCGCCCTGACGGGGCGTGTGAAGCAGCCTTTGGAAGGCGCCTGGGGCAGCTTCCCGAGTCGGGAGCCATAGGTCTCCCCCAGCAACTTCAGCGGCGTCCAGCCTCAGGCCAGCACCCTTTCAAACCTACACCCCTTTGCTCAGCGCAGAATCCGCGCCGGTTCCACCGCCGCCGCCCGCCGGGCCGGAATGAGGGCCGCCAGCAGGGTGGTCACCAGGCCAATGGCATTCACGCCCAGCACGTCGGTCAGGCGCACCTCGACCGGCAGGGTGGTGATGAAATACAGGTCGCCCGGCAGGGTAAAGGGCCGCACCGTGAAATACGCACTGATGCCCAGGCCCAGCAGGTTGCCCAGCAGCAGCCCGCCCAGCCCCAGCGCCAGGCCCTCCAGCAGAAAGATGCGGGTGATCAGCGGCCGGGTGGCCCCGATGGCGCGCAGAATGGCGATTTCCTGTGTTTTCTCGAACACCGCCAGCGTCAGCACGTTGGCGATCCCAAAGGCCGCCACCACCACGATGAGCAGCACCACAAAGGCAATCACCCGTTTCTGCAGCGCCAGTTGGTCCAGCAGCGTGCCGTACAGGCTTTGCCAGGGCAGCGGCGAGTAGGCGCGGGTACGGGTCAGGTCGTCGCCCACCGCCGGGGCCTGGGCGGGGTCGTGCAGGCGCAGCTGGTAGCCCGTGATGGCCTGGGTCCCCTGCAGGGCCTGCAGGGTCTTCAGGTTGGTAAAGGCGTAGGCGGAATCAATCAGGTAGTTACCGGTGGAAAACACGCCGCGCACGCGCAGGGTCGTGCGGCGCTGGGTGCTGTTCAGCAGGCGCACCGTATCGCCAGTAAAGGCCCCCACGCTGCGGGCCAGGGCCGCGCCCAGCAGCACCTCGCCGTCTTTCAGGCTGCCCAGCGCGGCTTGCTGCTCGGCGGGCAGTTGCAGCACTTCCCGGGCGGCAGGGGTCACGCCAAACAGGGTGGTGAAGTCCACCCCGGCGCCTCGCCCCGGCGAGGCAGGCCGGGTGAGCAACCCCTTGTCGGCCAGGAAGGGTGTAAAGGCCAGCACCCGGCGGTCAGCGCGCAGGGCGGCTTCCAGTTCGGCGTCGGGCGGGACAGGCCGGAAAGCGGTCACGCTGAGGTGGGGGCTGGCGCGCAGCGTGGCGTCCACCAGCGCGCGGGTAAAGCCGTTGGTCAGGCTGAGCGCCGCAATCAGGGCCATGACCCCCACCGCAATGCCCAGAATGGTCAGGGTGTTCTGGGTGCGGCGGCGGCGCAGGTGGGCGCGCGCCAGTCGCCAGGGCAGGGCGCGGTCAGGCTTGGACATGCACCGGGGAGGATAGCAGAGGACCAAAGTGAAGGCCCCGCCCGGCAGCGGCGCGGGCGGGCGGGGGCCTGGAGGGCAGCAGAAAGGTCAGCGAATGGCGGTAATGCGGATCTGGCGCGCGCCCCAGTTCAGGGCCTCGGTGCGGGTGGGCATCCAGATGTCCACACTGTTGGTTTTGCGGGCGGCCATCGTGTCTTCCACGATGAACACCCGGCCGCGCAGCATGTTGGAGTAGCGCCCGCTGAGGTCCTCAATCATGACGCGGGTGCCGTAGGGAAAAAGGCGCAGCAGGTCGCGCGACAGGGCGATCACGCCGGGCCGGGTGCGGGTGCCCGTGGCCGTGATGTACGGCGAGCCGTCGGTCTGGCTGGGCAGGCTGTTGTAGGCGGTGGAGCGGGCCACCGCCGAGCGGCCACGGACCGGCGTGAGCGCCACCGGCTGGCTGGGCTGCTGCGCCTGGGCAATGGCGGCGGCGCGGTTCTGGGCCGCCTGCTGGGGGGCCGGGGAGGCGGCCGGGCGAACGGTCAGGGCGTCACGCACCGCGTCTGAGGCCACGGTACTGGCAGGCAGGGCCGGCGTGGCGCCCGCTGTACCCAGCAGGACGAAGGCGGCGGCGCGAATCCAGTTCAAAGGGCGTTGAGACATGCGTTCTCCTGCGGGCGCAGCGCCAGGGCGCGCGCCCGTTGAGGGTCAATGAAAGGAACATCACTGGGTTGAGGGCGCATGAAGCGTCCCCCTGTTCGTGCATGAGCGTAATGGGGAGAAATGGCAGGTTTTTGAGAAAGTGCTGTCTCCTGGCTCATCCAGTGCCGACCATTCGGGTGGCAACAGTTCAAAACAAATGGAATCCGCCCAGCAAAAGCGGGTTCTAATCATGAGACAAGTTCTAATCGTCTCATTTAGTTTCTCATTGATTTCGTGTGAAGAATGCCGGATTCGGGTGCTGCCGCTCCCCTATTGTTCAGCTGCAGCGCCCAGTAAGGTAGGAAAAATGACACTTCGGCGGTGAGCCCCAGTGAGAGGCAGCCGAAGTGTCAGTTGACCGGAAGTTCAGCTTCTCAGCGTCTCTTAGAATTCACTCATTGTCGCCCGAGGTGGGCGGCACCACGCCCCAGCTCGACAGCACATCTGCAGAGATAGAGCGGAAAATAGGCGCGGCCAGCTGCGAGCCGTGGTATTTCACCTTGGCGCCGTGCACCATAACCGCAATGGTGATGCGGGGGCTGTCCACGGGGAAAAAGCCCGCGAACACGCTGTCATAGATGCTGCTGGAATAGCGGCCGTCCACCACCACCTGCGCGGTGCCGGTCTTGCCAGCCAGGTCATAGCCTTTGATGCCGGCGTTGCCTGCAATCCGCTGCACCACGGTCTGCAGCATGGTGCGGGTGGTGCGCGCCACTTCCGGGCGCAGCACGTCGCGCCGCTCCTGACCTGCTTCACCTTCCACCAGACGGGGCGAGACGTAGCGGCCGTCATTGGCCAGCACGTTGAAGGCCGCCGCCAGCTGCAGCGTGGTGCTGCTCATGCCCTGCCCGAAGGCGTTGGTGGCGCGCACCAGCTCACTCCAGCGGCTTAGGGGCTGCAGTTGTCCACTGGCGGCCACCACCGTGGGCAGCGGAATGTCGCGCCCAAACCCGTACTGCTCCAGATAGCCGCGCATGCGCTCTTTGGGGAAGTGCTCCACGATATGGGTCATGCCCACGTTGGAGCTGTACTGCAGCACGCCCTGGGTGGTCAGCGTTTTGGGGTGGGCCACGCTGTCGCCAATGCGGCTGCCCCAGCGCCCACCCACAAAGCGGCTCATGGGGGTGCTGTACAGGGTGTCTGGGGTGGTCAGGCCCTCGTTCAGCGCGGCGGCCACCACCAGCGCCTTCACGGTGGATCCGGGCTCAAAGCGGTCCAGGAAGGCGCGGTTGCGCCGGGCCCCCTCCGAGTAGGTGCGCCACGTGCCCGGATCAAAGGGCGGGTAGCTGGCCGCCGCCAGCACGCGCCCGGTGCGGGTTTCGAGCACCACAGCGGCGCCGTATTCGCCCTGGTGCTCGGGAATGGTGCGGGCCAGCGCCGCTTCGGCCGCCGCCTGGATGCCGGTGTCGATGGTCAGTTTCAGGGTGCGGCCAGCGGTCAGCGGCCCGTCGTAGGCGTGTTCCAGGCCCTCCAGGCCCTCGGTGGCGCCCATCATGCCCAGCAGCTGCCCGGCCAGGGTGCCCTGCGGATAAACCCGTTTGCCGTCCACGCTGGTGGCCAGCACCCGCCCATCGGCCGACACCACAGACCCGCGCGCCTGCACGGCCTTTTGCCGCGCGCTCTGGGGCGCGCCCCATTCCAGCTGGGCGTAGGCCCAGACCAGGGTCAGGAACATCAGCAGGGCCAGAAACCGCATCAGGTGGGAGCGGTTGCGAATTTTCACTTCCACAGCGTGTTCACCTCCAGCGTACGCGGGGGACGGGGGCGGGGGGGCGGGGCGGCCGGCAGCGGCGCGAAGGTGGCCCGGTCCTTGGGCACGTCGGTCAGGCGGCGCATGCCATGTTCAGTGGCCCAGTCCAGGAGCCGGCGCTGGTTTTCCAGGGTCTGCAACTGCACGGTGAGGTTGGCGTTCTGGGTGGTCAGGGCCGCTTCGCGCGTCTGGGCGGCGCGCAGGGCGGGGCGCACATGACTGGTCAAGGCGCGCGCCCCCACGAGCACCAGCACCAGCGCGAAGTAAATCAGCACGTAGCGCACGGCGCGCGCCCGCCACGTGGGCAGCGAGGTGTCCAGCTCGCTCCAGCGCGGCAGAAAGCGCGACAGGGACACCTGGGGCCCTTGCAGTCGGGTCACGCGGCCCTCCGCTCGGCCACGCGCAGCTTGGCGCTGCGGGCGCGGGGGTTGCTGGCCTGCTCCTCTTCCGAGGCCACCAGCGGGCGCTTGGTGAGTGGGCTCAGGACCTCGCTGCCCAGCAGGAAGCGCTTGACGATGCGGTCTTCGAGCGAATGAAAGCTGATGACCGCCAGCCGCCCGCCGGGGGCCAGCAGCGTTTCGGCGGCCTGCAGCCCGTCGCGCAGGGCGCCCAGTTCGTCGTTGACATGGATACGCAGCGCCTGAAAGGTGCGCCGGGCGGGGTGAATCCCCTTGGAAAAGCCGGGGTACGCCCGCTTCACGATCTCGGCCAGTTGCACGGTGGTCTCGATGGGCGCCTTGTCACGCGCCGCCACGATGCCGCGTGCAATGCGGCGCGAGAGGCGGTCCTCGCCGTATTCATAGATGATGGCGGCGAGGTCCTCTTCGTCGTAGGTGTTCACCACGTCGGCGGCCGATTCGCCGCTCTGGCTCATGCGCATGTCCAGCGGGGCCTCGGTGTGGTAGGAAAAGCCGCGCGCCGCGTCGTCCAGCTGAAAGCTGCTCACGCCGATGTCCAGCAGAATGCCGTCCACCTGCGTGACGCCCGCTCCTGAGAGCAGCGCGGCCATGTCGCGGTAGTTGCCCTGCAGCACGGTCAGGCCCGCCCATCCGGCCCGCCGGGCGCGTTCCAGGGCGTAGGGGTCCTGGTCAATGCCGTACACGGCCGCGCCGGCCGAGAGCAGCAGCCCGGTGTGCCCGGCGCCGCCCAGGGTGCCGTCCACGAACACGCGGCCCGGGGCCGGTTGGAGCGCTTCCAGCACCTCGGCGGCCAGCACCGGCACATGCGACAGGCCGCCTTGGGCGGGGGCGGCTTCGGAAGACAGGGGGGTCTGGGAGTCGTTCATTGGTTACGCCACAAAGTTGGACAGAAGGTCAGGTTTGGGGGGGTTGTCCTGCACCGCCGCAATGGCGGCTTCCCAGCGGGCCGGGCTCCAGAGTTCCAGGCGACCGGGCGCACCCGCCACGATCACCTCGCCCTCCAGGGCGGCAAAGGCGCGCAGGGGCTGGGGCACAGAGACGCGGCTCTGGTTGTCCAGGCGCGCCTTGCTGGCCCCGGAATAGAAGAAGCGCACAAACGCCCGGGACTCGGCGTCGGTGAGGGGCAGGCCTTCTAACTGCGTTTCCACCCGCTTCCAGCTGGCCAGGGGAAACACGTACAGGCAGCCTTCCATGCCGCGCGTGAGGATCATGCCGTCCTCCACGAAGTCGCGGAACGCGGGGGGCATGACCACGCGGCCCTTGTCATCAATGGTGTACGGGTATTCGCCAAACGGCACACACGGCTCCTCTTTTCCCACCTGTGCCCACCTTGCGGGCGGATGAGGTTGGGGGTCCACCTCAACCATAAACACGCGCTCAACGTCTTTTGGTTGATGCGGCGAGTGTAACAGCCGTTTCCACGAATTACCACCAATTCCCACCTCTCTCCCACTTCTCTGGCCCCTTTCCCCCCACAGCCCCACCCCGGCCCCCCGCGCTGAGCCTGGGGGCGGGACACCGGCCACCCCGCGCGCGCCCTACGCTGCGGGCCATGCGTTCCCACCACACCCTGCGCGCCGGCGCCGTGCTGGCGGCCCTGGCCGTTGCCCTGGGCGCCTTTGCGGCCCACGGCCTGAAAGCCCGCCTGGACGCCGCCGATCTGGCCACCTTTGAAACCGGCGCCCGCTACCAGATGTACGCCGCCCTGGCCCTGCTGGCCCTGGGCACCCAGGCCGGGCAGCGCCGCGCGCCCCCGCTGCTGCTGGCCGGCGCCCTGGTGTTTGCCGGCAGCCTGTACCTGCTGGCCCTGACCGGCGTGAAAGTGCTGGGCGCCGTGGCCCCCATTGGCGGCGCGCTGATGATGGCCGGGTTTGTGCTGGCGGCACTGGACGCGAAGAAAGGGGTGTAGGGGGTGGGTTGTCGGGTGTGGGAAAAAGAAGGGGGACCGTGCACGCCTTTTTTCTGCCCTTCCCACAGCCCACGACCCACAACCAAAACAGGCCGCTCCCATCTGGGAGCGGCCTGCCTTCTTGCGGGGGAACTATAAGCCGGGTTCTGTCCACCGCCTGGGGCGGCTGTTCGGCCATCTCTCTGGGACGCGCATTGCGGCGCGCCTCAAGCGACCATCCTGGCGGTCATCGGGCGGGCCAGCCCTCGCGCACGGTCGGGTCTTGCACCGGATGGGGTTTACCAGACGCCCGCAGTCTCCTGCCGGCCTGGTGCGCTCTTACCGCACCGTTTCACCCTGACCGCGCGCCTGCCCACTGCCGGGGCTTTGCGTTCTGCACGCTAGCGCGCGGCGGTCTGGTTTCTGTGGCACTGTCCTTCGGCTTCGCCGTTTCCCAGGCCCCGGCAGCGGGCGGCTGGGCACTTGACTCGCCGACCAGCCGTTAGCTGGCATCCTGGCCCTGCGGTGCCCGGACTTTCCTCACGCCTGTAAGGGCGCGCGGCCGAACATTCCCCCGCAAGGAGAAAGGATAGCAGGAGGCGGGCCGTGGTGGGCGGTGAACCCTTCTTGTCCCGCCTCCCGCGCACTGCTGCCTTTCTACCCCCAGCGCTTCTCAATCCGTTCCCACTGGCGCGCCCACACCTGGGGCGGCGTGCGGTCCGGGTGCAGCAGGTCGCGCAGGTCGCGGTCGTCAAGCTGGCGGTATTCGCCCACCTCCAGGTTGCCCAGCCACAGGCCGCCCACGCGGTAGCGCAGCAGGCGGGTGACGGGGTGGCCGATGGCTTCCAGCATGCGCCGCACCTGGCGGTTGCGGCCCTCGCCCAGCACCACGAAGGCGCCGCCCCGTGCCGGGCGGGCCTCCCGGGCGGTGGCCGGGCCGTCGTCCAGCGTCAGCGAGCCGTCCAGCAACTGCTCCAGATCGGCCGGGGTGGGGGCGTGGGGGCCCTCAGTCCAGGCGCGGTACGCCTTTTCGTGGCCGTAACGGGGGTGGGTCAGGGTCAGGGTCAGGTCGCCGTCGGTGGTGAGCAGCAGCAGCCCTTCGGAGTCGCGGTCCAGGCGGCCCACCGGGTGCAGGCCGGGGGTGGGGGGCATGGCGTCCAGCACGTTCCTGCGGCCGTACTCGTCGCGGGCGGTGGTCACGTAGCCGCGCGGCTTGTAAAGCATGTAGGTGACCTTCGGGGCGGCCCCGGTTTCGATCAGCTGGCCGTCCACCCGGATGTCGTCGGCGTCGGTGACAGTCTGGCCCAGGGTGGCCGGCACGCCATTGACGGTCACGCGCCCGGCCTGAATCAGGCTTTCGGCCGCGCGGCGCGAGGCCACCCCGGCGCGGGCCAGCCGCTTGTGCAGCCGCTCCATTACAGCCGGCTCCGGCGTGAGGGGCTGCCCAGCAGCGCCATAACCGCCAGCAGGGCCAGCGCACCCGAGACCACCAGCAGGGCGGTGCGCAGCGGCGCGGCCAACGTGTCGGCGCCGCGCAGCACGGGGGGCAGCAGGGCCGCCACCAGCAGCAGGTTACCGCCCACCAGCCCCCCCACCTTTACTCGGTCCGGGGCAAAGCTGGCGGCCAGCTGAAAGGCGCCCCAGGCCAGCACCACGGCCCCCGCCCCGCGCGCCAGCCACAGCGGCGAGACGCCAATCAGGGACGCCACGGCAGGCGGCAGAAAATACAGATACAGCCCCAGCGGCACAAACAGCAGGGCGGTCAGCCAGAAGGCGGCGCGCAACACAGGGGCCAGTGTACCGCCCACCTGCTACCCTGCCCCCCATGCCCGTGATCGCCGTGGACAAACCCCTGACGTTGACCTCGCACGATGTGGTGAATCGCGCGCGGCGGGCGCGCAGCACGCGCCGGGTGGGCCACACCGGCACCCTGGACCCGCTGGCCACGGGCGTGCTGGTGCTGTGCGTGGACGACAGCACCAAGGTCGTGCAGTTCATGGAGGCCGACACCAAGGATTACCTCGCCTGGATCAGCCTGGGGGCCGGCACGCCCACCCTGGACGCCGAGGGCCCGGTGGATTCGCGCGCCGACGTGCCCCAACTGACGGAAGCGCAGGTGCGCGAGGTGCTGGCGACCTTCGTGGGACCCCAGGCCCAGGTGCCCCCGCAGTACAGCGCCATTCAGGTGGGCGGCCAGCGGGCCTACGCGGTGGCGCGCGCCGGCGGCGCCCTGGACCTGCCGGCCCGCCCCATCGTGATCCACGAACTGGCGTTGCTGGGCCTGTATCCCAGCGTGGCGGCGGCGCCCCACACCTTTGATCCCCAGACGTGGCGCCCGGCCGACAGAGGCCACACTTTTACCCTCCCTGACGCACTGGGCGAGTTCCCCACCCTGCTGGTGTGGGCCCGGGTGGGCAGCGGCACCTACCTGCGCTCGCTGGCGCGCGATGTGGGCGCGGCGCTGGGCGTGCCCGCGCACCTGGGCGGCCTGGTGCGCACCCGCGTGGGCCGCTACGACCTGCGTGACGCCGTGCCGCTGGACGGGCTGGCCGACGCCCCGGGCATTCCCGATCTGGCCGCCCTGGACTTCCCGGTCATCGAGGCCGATGAGCGGCTGGCCCGCGAACTGCGGCAGGGCAAACGGCCGGCGCATGAGGCCGCCGGCCGCTTTGTGGTGACGCTGGAAGGCCAGCTGGTGGCCGTGGTGGACGGCGACGGGCAGCAACTGAAGGTGGTCCGGGCCTGGGCGTGATCAGAGCATAGGTAGCAGCGCCAACCAGTGGGCAAGCTCGGCGGCTTCGTCTTCTGGAAGGCCCGCGATGAATTCTGGATGACGGCGCAGATCGGCAAGGACGTTGCGCAAGAACCCCAGCTGCCGAATCCGCTCGTGGGGAAGCGTGCGCCACGCCGTCAGGTCAGCGCTCACCTGTTCTGGAGACTCTGACCGCAAGACAGACCAGTACCAGACTCGGGCCGCCTGCCGCCACTGCGCAGCCGCAGGGCCGTCTGGAAAAAGTGCGGCGCAGCGGAGGCGGGCGGCTATGGCTTCCCGTTCATCCTGGGGGGCGCGGGTCTGCTCGGCCACCGCCTCGTAACAGGCGAGAAGCATCAGGCACCATTGCGGCCCCCGGGCGGTTCCTCTGGCCTGAAAGAGGGCATGCCACACCCCTTCTTTGAGGGACAGGAGGTCGTTCACCCCAGCCCGGCGTGCCCGAAGCTCCTGAAGCTCTGTCCTGGCAGCGTCAATATCCAGGGGCCACCCCGGCCTGCACCACACCCAGGGCCTCCAGGCCCCCCGCCAGCCGCACCAGCCGCTCGTCCTGCAGGGCCGGCGCGATGAACTGAATGCCCACAGGCAGGCGCACCCCGTCCACCGTCTCGAATCCGGCGGGCACGCTCAGGGCGGGCAGCCCGGCAAGGTTGATCGCCACGGTGTCCACATCGGCGGCGTACATCGCCAGGGGATCGCTGGTCTTTTCACCGCGCCGGAACGCCGGAAACGGACTGGTGGGCGTGACCAGCACGTCAAATTGCCCGAACGCCTGCGCGAAGCGGTCCGCGATCAGGCGGCGGACCTTCATGGCCTTGCTGTAGTAGGCGTCGTAATAGCCGCTGCTCAGGGCGTAGGTGCCGATCAGGATGCGGCGCTGCACCTCGGGGCCAAAGCCCCGCTCGCGGGTGAGGGTCATGGCCTCGGTCACGTCACTGCCCGACACGCGCGCGCCGTACACCATGCCGTCAAAACGCGCGAGGTTGCTGCTGGCTTCCGGCATGGCAATCAGGTAATAGGCGGCAATGGCGTACTTCAGTTCGGGCAGGCTCACCTCGGCCACCTGGGCCCCGGCGCCGCGCAGGGCGTCCAGCGTGGCTTGCAGGGTGGCGTCCACGCCCGGCGTGTTGCCCCCCAGGCTCTCCTGGATAACGCCCACCCGTAACCCGCGCAGGTCGTCAGCGGTGACCGTGGCAAAGGCGGGCGGCGCGTGCAGGCTGGTGGCGTCCAGGGGGTCGTGTCCGGCCAGCACGTTCATCAGCAGGGCGAGGTCCTGCGCCGTATGCGCGAAGGGCCCAATCTGGTCCAGACTGCTGGCGTAGGCCACCAACCCGGAGCGGCTGACCCGGCCGTAGGTGGGTTTCAGGCCATACACGCCACAGAAACTGGCCGGCTGGCGCACGCTGCCGCCAGTGTCGCTCCCCAGGGCCACCGGGGTGAGGCCCGCCGCCACCGCGACCGCGCTGCCCCCGCTGCTGCCGCCCGACACCCGCGCCTCGTCCCAGGGGTTCAGGGCAGGGCCATGCGCGCTGCTTTCGGTGCTGGAGCCCATGGCGAATTCATCCATGTTCGCCTTGCCCACAATCACCGCGCCGGCCTGCTGCAGTCGCGCCGCCGCCGTGGCGGTGTAGGGGCTGACATAGGTCGCCAGAATGCGGCTGCCGCAGGTGGTGGCCGTCCCCGAGACATTGATGTTGTCCTTCACGAGGATGGGCACGCCCGCCAGCGGCAGTGCCTCGCCCCTGTCCACCCGGGCCTGCACCGCCTGCGCCTGCGCCTGGGCGCCGTCATTCAGGCTCACCACGGCATTGAGGGGCCGGGCGGCCTGAATACGGCTGAGGGCGGCGGTCAGCAGCTCGGGCGCGGTGGTCTCGCGGGCCTGCACGCGGCGGGCCAGTTCGGCGGCGGTGGGGGGCACGGGCATACCGGGCCAGTGTAGCGGGGGGGCCTGCGCGCGGTGGGGCCACGCCGTCTAGCCGGGGGGTCTTGTGGGGGTCGAGGCGTCGGGAAGTCGAGAGAAGAACTGGATTTCTTGGGCAACGGTGCGGAGAAAGCCGGTTATTCAGCTGGTGTGGCTCGATGAGAGCAAGGTTTTTCTCTCTCCCGGGCGCTCGATGCAGAGAGGCCGACCCTGGACCCAGCCAGAGCGGGCGTCTCCACGCCGCTCCTGTGAAGCCGTCGCAGTGCCCAGGAAGGAGCGTGCACCGGCACCGTCGCCTTATCCGCCCATTTCAGGCGCCCTTGCAGGCGAGCGGGCGCCACTGCCCACACAGGTTTGACGCCACTTCCACGGCCCGGAACATTGGCCGCACGCCGCACCATTCTTCCAACCAAACCAACCTCTGACGGCCCCTCTCCTGCCCTCTCGACCCCTCGACCCCCAGACTTCTCGACGCTCCCCCCGCCTACACCGGCTTAACCAGCACACTGTCCCCCGCCCGCAGCCCCGTGCGCATCAGCAGTTCGGGGGGCACCATCAGCTGGGTGGTGAGGTTGGACGCCATGCGAATCGGCAGGGTGTACACCTGCCCGCCATCGGTGCGGATCGCCACGCTCTGCGGGTGGCGCACGATGTCTTCTTTCCAGCGGCGAAAAATCAGTTCGTCCACCAGAGCCACGTCGCGCACCTGCCGGGTCACGGTCACGGTCAGGCGGGCCACGCGGGACTTGCGCGGCGCGATCAGGCCAATGCGGCAGAGTTTCAGCAGCATCCGCTTGGCATCCGGGTCGCGGGCGAGGTCCGACACCGGCTGCTGCGCTTCAATCTGCTGCAGGATGTCCAGTTCCTTCAGGCCCCAGCGCATGCGCGCCACCCGCTCTGGCGAGGTGATGCGCGCCGGGCCATCAAAGGGGAGTTCCTGCACCGGCATCGCTTCCAGGGCCTCCAGGGCCACCTCGTCCAGCAGGGCGTCCATGCGCGGCTGCGGGTGGGCCAGCCCCTCGTCAAAGTGAAAGCGGCCCTGCGGGGCTTGCAGCAGGCGCACCAGCGCGGGCACCCCCAGGTCGTCGCCAAACTGCAGGTGACGCACCCGCCCGCCTTCCAGCCACGCCTGAAACTGCCCGTCGGCGCGCTCCACGTTCAGGACGCCGCTGCGCCGCTGCTCGGTGAGCAGATACAGCAGTTCCAGAAAGTCGAAGGTTTCAAGGCTGGCGGTGGATTTCGTCATGAGGCTCAGGCCGTACGGCCTCATGTTGGCTCATCTGGTGGCCCTAAGCAAGCCAAAATGCCTTAGCGTTAAGCAAACAACCCGCCAGGGGGCCCCTCGTGTGGAGAGGATCAAGGGACACGTTTTGACGGTCAACACAGGCCCGGCAGCACAGGCAGCTGCACCTCTGTTCAGTGCAAACAGGGGGCCAACAAGGAACGCCCGGCGCTTGGCCGGACGCTTCACCCCTCCACAACTGCCCGGCTTAGCGGGTGGCGGCGCGCACCGCCGCGTTCACGTCCAACCGGGGCAGGCCCGCCACCGCCGTGTTGGCGCTTTCCAGCAGGCGCTGTTTTGTTTCGGCCGCGCTCAGGGCCGGGTTGGCCGCGCGCATCAGGGCCGCCGCGCCACTCACCAGCGGGGCGGCGAAGCTGGTGCCGGCACTCAGGGTATAGCCCCCGCCCGCCGCCAGAATCAGCATTTGCCCCGCGTTGGTCGCCCCGGCGCAGTTGCCGGCGCCGCCAGGGGCCACGATGTTCAGACCCCGGGGGCGGGCCGTGCTGGGGCGGGCACTGTAACAGGCCAGGGCCGTGTCGCTGGTGCCCAGCGCGCCCACCGCCACCACGTCCGGGTGACTGGCCGGGAAATACACGCCGTCGCCCGCTGTGTTGCCTGCAGCCGCCACGATCACGGCCGACTTCGCCGCGTTGGTCAGGGCCGCGCTGAGCACCTGATCGCTGGAGCCCGCCGGTTCGTTGGGGTCCAGGGGTCGGCCCAGGCTCAGGTTGATCACCTTGGCGCCGCCCGCCACCGCCGCGTTCAGGGCCTGGGCCAGCGAACTGGTGCTGCCGCCGTTGGCCCCCAGCACTTCCAGCGCCATCAGGGGCCCGCTCCAGGTGACACCCGCCAGCCCCGCGCCGTTGTTCGTGGTGGCCCCCACCAGCCCCGCCGAGGCAGTGCCGTGCCCGCTCTGGCTGTCCGAGCCGCCCGCTTCTGGCGTCAGGAACGAGGCGCGCTCGGCAATGCGGGCAACCAGGTCCGGGTGGTTGTCCACCCGCGCGTCCAGAATGGCGGTCTTGGCGGCGACCGGCGTCTTGCCACAGGCCTGCAGGAAGGTCCACGCAGCGGGCGCCTGGACGCGGCCCAGGTAGGTCTGGGTGTACGCCACTCCGCCGGCCACCAGCGGCACGCCGCCGTTGCCGGGCACACCCGGGTCATTGGGGTTGGCCAGCGGCTGGTACAGGTAATCCGGCTGCACCCGCAGGCCCTGGGCCTGCAACTGCGCGGCAAAAGCGGCGTCGGTCTGGCCGGCCGGCGTTTGCGCCAGCGTCAGGCCAGCGCCCAGCGCGCGGGTCTGCACCCCCAGCAGGGCGCCCTGGGCCTGCAGGCCGCTGCCCACGACCAGCACCCGCCCCGGCACATGCGGCGCCGACCACACCGCCGGGGCCCCGGCCACGGGCGCGCTGGCCCCGGCCTCCACGAGCCCCGCCACCTGCTGCGCCGACACCCGCGCGGCGCCCTCGCCCTGCGGACAGATCGGCGCGGGCGGAGCAGGCGGCGCCGGCGGCGTCACAGGCGCCGTGCCGCCCCCACAGGCGGCCAGCAGCAGGGCCAGCGACAGCGGCAGAAGTGTGCGGGACGCGAAGCGGGGCAGCGTGGGCATACCCCCAGGGTATAGGGCATTGGGCTGACCCGCCTCTGAATCTGGGGGCGCCCAGGGGGTGACCTGCCCCCACTTCCCCCTCCGGAAACCCGGGCGAAGGTGAAGGCGTAGTGAGAAGCATGACCCCCCAGCCCCCCCACCGCCCGCCGCAGATGCGGCCCACCCCGCCCCCGGGGCCCGCTAGCCTGGGCGGTATGCCCTTCCCGCCCGCTCCCCGGAGCCTGCATTGAACACCTTTCTGAACACGGCGCTGAGTTTCCCGGCCGCGCTGTGGAGCGCGGTCTTTGCTGCGTGCGTGCTGGGCTGGCTGCTGGTGGCCCTGGGGCTGCTGGACAGCGACGGCCTGGACGGCGCGCTGGGGGGCGCCGCTGGCCTGGGGGCCCGTCTGGGGCTGAGCGGCGTTCCGGCCCTGCTGGTGCTGACGGTGTTGACCTTTCTGGGCTGGGTGGGCACCTACATGGCGCAGCGGCTGGTGCTTTCAGGGCTTCCGGCGGGCGTGCAGTTCGGGGCCGGGGTGCTGACCCTGGCGCTGTCCCTGCCGCTGGCCGCTGCCCTGACGGCCGCGCTGCTGCGCCCGCTGCGGCGCCTGAGTGCCCAGAGCGAGCCCACCGCCGCCGCCGATCTGGTGGGCCGGCGCGCCACCGTGGCCTCGGCGGCCGTGGACGCCACTTCCGGGCGCGTGACGGTGGACGACGGCGGCGCCGGCCTGATCTTCGAGGCGCGCGCCCTGCCCCCAGACCGCCCGGTGCGCGGCCAGCGCGTGGTGCTGCTGGCCTACGACCCCGAAACCCACCGCTATCAAGTGGCGTCTGAAACGCCAAGTGCCAAGGAGTATTAGAGATGCCTGATCTGTCGTTGCTGTTGCCGTTCGTGGTTGGCCTGGGTGTGTTTCTGCTGGTGCTGCTGGCCCTGATTGGGATTGTGCGCGCCTTTTACGTGAAGGTCGAACAGGGCACCGCCCTGATCGTGAACGACCTGTCCGCGCGGCCCAAGGTGCGCTTTACCGGCGCGCTGGTTGTGCCCGTGCTCTACAAGGCCGAGGTGATGCGCATTTCGCTGATCACCCTGCAGGTGGACCGCCGGGGCAAAGAGGGCCTGATCTGCAAGGACAACATCCGTGCCGACATCACGGTGGCGTATTACCTGCGCGTGAATGAAACGCCCGAAGACGTGCTGAAGGTCGCCAAGGCGATTGGCGCCAACCGGGCCAGCGACCACAAGGCGGTGGATGAGCTGTTCAACGCCAAATTTTCCGAGGCGCTGAAGACCGTGGGCAAGAAGTTCGAGTTCATCGAACTGTTCGAGAAGCGCGAGGAATTCCGCGACGCCGTGGTGAACGTGATTGGCCGCGACCTGAACGGGTACGTGCTCGAAGACGTGGCGATTGACTACCTGGAACAGACGCCCAAGAGCATGCTGGACCAGAACAACATCATGGACGCCGAGGGCATTCGCAAGATCACCGAGCTGACAGCCGCCCAGAACGTCGTGACCAACGAACTGGAGCAGAACGAGCACCTCGCCGTGACCAAGAAGAACGTGGAAACCCGGGAAGCCACCCTGGCCCTGGAACGCCAGCAGGCCGAGGCCGAAGCCCGCCAGAAGCGCGAGATTGAAACCATTCAGGCCCGCGAGCGCGCCGAAACCGACCGCGTGAAAGAAGAGCAGCGCCTCGTGGCCGAGCAGGCCCGCATTCAGACCACCGAGCAGGTGGAAATCCGCGAGCAGGAGCGCCAGCGGCAGGTGGAAATCGCCGAGCAAAACCGCCTGCGCGCCATTGCCATTGAAGCCGAGCGCGTGGCCCGCGCCGCCAAGATGGAAGCCGTGACCACCGACCGCGAGGTCAAACTGCAGGAGGTCGAGCGCGACAAGGCCGTGGAGCAAGGCGTGATGGACGTGGCGAACATCACCCGCGAGCGCGTGGCGATTGACAAGACCGTGGCCCAGGAAGAGGAGCGCATCAACGAGGTGCGCGAGGTCAGCGCCGCCGACCGCGCCAAGCAGGTGCGCGTGCTGGCCGCTGAAGCCAGCGCCCAGGAAACCCTGGTCAAGGAAATCAAGGCCGCCGAAGCCGCCGAGGCAGCCGCCAAGTACCGCGCCACCGAGCTGACCACCATTGCCCAGGCCGAATTCGATGCCGCCAGCCGGCAGGCCGAAGCCAAGAAGATGCTGGCCGAGGCCACCAAGGTGGAGCAGGCCGCGCCCGGTCTGGCCCAGGCCCTGGTGCAGGAAGCCAGCGCCGCCGCCATTGAGAAGGTGGGCACCGCCGAGGCCCGCGTGATTGAAGCCAAGGCCGACGCCAACTACAAGCAGGGCAGCGCCGACGCCCGCGTGATGGCCGAGCGCCTGAGCGCCCAGGCCGAGGGCGAGGCCCGCATGGGGCAGGCCCGCGCCACCGCCACCGAGGCCCTGGGCAGCGCCGAGGCCAGCGCCACCCTGAAGAAGATGACCGCCGAGGCCGAGGGCCTGACCGGCAAGTTCAATGCCATGGGCCAGATGAGTCCCGAGGCCCGCAGCCACGAGGAATACCGCATGGCCCTGGAAACCAGCCTGCAGCAGGCCCTGGCGTCTATTGAGGCTGGCAAGGAAATCAGCAAGGAGAACGCCGAAGTCATTGCCAGCGCCCTGCGCAGCGCCAAGATTGACCTCGTGGGCGGCGAGGGCGGCATGTTCGAGGCCCTCAGCAAGGCCCTGTCGCTGGGCAAGGCGGTGGAAGGCTTTACCCAGAAAAGCCCTCTGGTCCAGAGCGTGCTGCAGCGCTTTGGCGTGAACGTGCCCCAGAGCACCGCCCAGGGCAGCGCCAACACCCAGGCCTGACCCACGCCAGCGGGGCGGGCCCTCGTGTGTGCCCGCCCCGCTTTCCCCTCTTTCCTCCCCTTTCCTCTGAGGTTTTTTCCCCATGACCGACCCTGCCCTGCCCACCCCCGACACGTCTCTGGATCAGGCGGTGGCCGAAGGCGGCGCCTATGAGGTGCTGCGCAAGCGGCTGCTGGCCCAGGGCGCGCAGCTGCGCCGCGTGGCCGACGACCTGAATGCCGGGCGCGTGGCCGAGTTCGGGGACAGCCGCCTGAGCCTGCTGGGCCGCTTCCGGGTGCAGACCGAGCACAACGGGGTGGGCCGCAGCGTGGTGCAGGTGGGGGGACAGCTGCTGTTCGGCTTCAACGTGTTTCTGGGCCTGAAAACCCAGACCCAGGTGGCGGACGTGTTCGGCCTGTACCAGCTGGTAGAGGTGGGCGGCGCATACGACGTGGAGCCGGTCAGCCTGAAGGGCACCTTCCTGGCCGACCCAGCCTTTACCCGCGACTTCGACGAACTGTACGCCTACTACAAGCACGCGCGGCTGCTGACCCTGAGCGTGCAAGGCGACAAACTGCTGGCCGCCTTTCAGATTGGCGAGCGCAGCAGCGACCGCCGCGTCTTTCGCTGGGCCCTGGGCCCGGCGGGCGAGGTCACGTATCTGGACGCCCGGGGCGAGCGCGACCTGAAGGCGCCGGCTCCCTTCGATTTCGAGTGGACCCGCGCCGGGCGCGAGCAGGCGGTCAGCGGGCGCTTTCCGCACCTGAATATCCTCGACACCCTGTTCGTGGAAACCAGCGGCGGCGACCTGACCATCAAGGTGGAGAACAACACCGAAACCGGCCAGGGCATCTACAGCGAGCCGGTGGAAGACCGCACCCAGTCGCTGGACGACGCGACCTTTGAATTTGCGCAGGTGGGCACCCTGATTCTGCTGCGGGTGCTGCCTTACCGCGAGAAGGTCTGGCGCGGCCTGATCTACAACACCCTGACCCGGCAGGTGACGCGCAACGACGCGATCACCCGCGCCTGCGTGAGCCTGCCCGAAGACCACGGCCTGATCTTTCCGGGCGGCTATTACCTGCAGGGCGGCGACCACCGCGCCTTCGAGGCCGCCCACGCCGGGATGGGCCTGGGCCGCGTGGTGCGCTCGCCCAACGGCGAGGACGTGCTGTATGTCTTTTCCGAGCCAGACAGCGGCTTGTCGGCGCTGTTTGTCTACAACCTGATCCGGCGCGAGGTGCAGCCGCCCATGCTGGCCCACGGCTGGGCCCCGCTGCCCGACGGCCGGATGGTGCTGTTCCACGCCGAATCCGGCGAGCCCACGCGCGTGCACCCCATGCAGGTGTGGCAGACCCCCTTTGTCAGCGACCTCTACGCCGCCAGCCGCCCGCCCGGCACCTCGTACCTGGGGCGACTGGGCAACGCGGAACTGGTGCGCGGCGTGTCCAACCTCTATGAACTGGCGCGCGAGATCGAGCACCCCTCGGTGAGCGCCGAGCGGTACGCGCGCCTGGAAGGGGCCACCCGGCGGCTCTTTGACCAGCACCGCTGGTTCGACGACGAGCACACGGGCGGCCTGCGTACCCTGCTGCACGGCATCGTGGTGACCACCGAAACGGTGCTGGACGAGTTCGAGAAGGTGCAGAGCCTGCGCGCCGCCGCCGCCCAGGCCCTGCAGGCGGCGCAGGCCGACCACCGCGCGCTGCTGGCCCGCGTGCGCCCCGAGGACTGGACCCGCATTGACGAGTACGTGGCGGCCCTGGCCGACCTGAACGCCCTGCGCGGGCGCCTGCTGACCCTGCGCGAGGGGCGCTACATGGACCTTGCGGCGCTGGACACCATGACCAGCGCGGTGCAGGAGGCCCACGCCCGCCTGGGGCTGGCGACCGGCGCCTTTCTGAACACCCCGGAGGCCCTGGCTCCACTGGCCGCCCGCCTGGACACCCTGGCCGCGCAGATCGACGCCGCCGACACCAGCCGCGCCCTCACCGAGGCCCTGGACGCCCTGGCCGGGCTGTCGGCGGAACTGGACCTGCTCTCAGAATTGCTGGGCGCGCTGCCCGTGGAGGACGCTGCCGCGCGCACCCGCGTGGTCGAAGCCATCGCGGCCCTGTACGGGCGCCTGAACGGGGTCCGGGCCCGCGCCGAGCAGGCCCGCAAGGCCCTGGGGGCCGGCGAGCGCACCGCGCAGTTTGCCGCGCAGCTTGGCCTGTATGCGCAGGCGGTGGCCAGCGCCCTGGGCCGCGCCACCACCCCCGAAAAGGCCGAGGAGGGGCTGGCGCGCGCCCTGGTGGGCCTGGAGGAACTGGAAGGGCAGTTTGGCGACGACGAGACGTTTCTGCCCGACATCCTGACCAAGCGCGACGAGGTGCGCGAGGCCTTTGAGGCGCGGCGCCAGACCCTGCAGGACGAGCGCCAGCGCAAGGCCCAGAGCGTCATGGACGCCGCCAGCCGCATTCTCTCGGGGCTGGGGGGCCGCGCGGCCCGCCTGAAGATGCTGGACGAGCTGAACGCCTTTTTTGCCAGTGATCCGCTGATCGTGAAGGTGCGCGACCTCGCAGCGCGGCTGCGCGAGCTGAAAGACACCGTCAAGGCCGACGATCTGGACGCGCGCCTGAAAGCTGCCCGCGATCAGGCGGCCCGCAGCCTGCGCGACCGCACCGAGCTGTTCGAGGGCGACGGCACCGTGATTCGCCTGGGCCGTCACCGCTTTAACGTCAATACCCAGCCGCTGGACCTGACCCTGTTGCCACGCGGCGACGACCTGGCGGTGCACCTCACCGGCACCGAGTACCTGGACCCGCTGGACCACCCGGCGCTGAACGACCTGCGCGCCTACTGGTCGGCCACCCTGGTTTCGGAATCCGCCGAGCTGAGCCGCGCGGAATATCTGGCGGGCGAGGTGCTGCGCGCCGCCCAGGACGGACAGGAAGGCCTGACCCTGGCCGGGCTGCACGCCCTGAGCCCCGACGACCTGAGCCGCACGGTGGCCGCCTTTGCCGCGCCCCGCTACCGCGAGGGCTACGAGAAAGGCATTCACGACCACGACGCCGCGCGGCTGCTGCAGGCGCTGCTCCCGCTGCTGCAGGCGGCGGGCACCCTGGTCTACCCGCCTGCCGCCCGCGCCCTGGCCACCGCCTACTGGGCCGAACACCCGGCGCGGCGCGCGCACTGGCACGTGGCCTTTGGCAACGCCCACGCCATGCACGCGCTGTTTGGCCGCCGCGAGGCGCTGGACACGGCGCTGGGCACCCTGGCCGCCGAGGTGGCCGCGTTCCTGACCGGGGCCGGGCTGCCCCACACGCCGCTGGACGCCCGGCAGGCCGCCGCCTTCCTGGGCGACGAGTTAAAGGCCCCCGCCCCCACCCTGAGCTTTTCACAGGCCGCCGCCGACCTGAACGCGGCCCTGGACACCCAGCTGCAGACGGCCGGGCTGCAGGGCACCCTGGCCCACTCGCTGGCGCAGCTGGAGGGCGACCTTGCGGGCCGCTGGGCGCTGCTGCGCCACTGGCTGGGCGCCCTGTGCGCCGCGCCGCCGTGGGCGCCGCTGGCCCGCGCCGTGCCCGAAGCGGCGGCCCTGCGCCTGTTCGGGGCTGCCGTGTCCCACACCGTGCGCGACGTGCCCCTGGGCACCCAGGTCACGGGGCTGCTGAGCGGGCACCCGCGCATTCAGGGCGGCACGCTGTCCGTGGCCCCGGACGACCTGCTGACCCGCCTGGAGCGCCACCGCAGCGACTTCCTGCCGGGCTTCCAGCGGTATCAGGCCGCGCGGCAGGAGGCCACGGCGCAGGAACGCGCCCGGCTGCGGCTGGACGAACTGCGTCCCCGGCCGCTGACCTCCTTTGTGCGCAACCGCCTGATTCAAGAGGTGTACCTGCCGATCATCGGGGACAACCTCGCCAAGCAGATGGGCACGGCCGGCGAGGGCAAGCGCAGCGACCTGATGGGCCTGCTGATGCTGATCTCGCCGCCCGGCTACGGCAAAACCACCCTGATGGAATACGTGGCCCACCGCCTGGGCCTGGTGTTTGTGCGGGTCAACGGCCCCAGCCTGGGCCACGAGGTGCGCTCGCTGGACCCGGCCCAGGCCCCGGACGCGGGCAGCCGCCAGGAACTGGAGAAGCTGAATCTGGCCCTGGAAATGGGCGGCAACGTGATGCTGTACGTGGACGACATTCAGCATACCCACCCCGAATTCCTGCAGAAATTCATCTCGCTGACCGACGGCACCCGCCGTATTGAGGGCGTGTGGCGCGGCCAGCCCAAAACCTACGACCTGCGCGGGCGCAAGTTCGCGGTGGTCATGGCCGGGAACCCCTACACCGAATCCGGCGAGGTCTTCAAGATCCCCGATATGCTGGCCAACCGCGCCGATATCTACAACCTGGGCGACGTGCTGGGCGGCATGGAGGACGCTTTCCGGCTTTCGTACCTCGAAAACAGCCTGACCAGCAACCCGGTGCTGGCCCCACTGGCAACCCGCGACCTGAACGACCTGTACCTGCTGGTGAACCGCGCCCAGGGCCAGGAAGTCAGCACCAACAACCTCTCTCACCCGTATTCCGCCGCCGAGGTCGAGGAGATCGTGGGCACGCTGCAAAAGTTGCTGGCTGTGCGGGACGATCTGGCCCGCATCAACGCGCAGTACATCGCCAGCGCCGCCCAGGACGACCGCTACCGCACCGAGCCGCCCTTCAAGCTGCAGGGCAGCTACCGCAACATGAACAAGCTGGCCGAGAAAATCAGCGCGGTGATGACCGACGCCGAGGTGGATCAGGTGGTCACCGACCACTACCAGGGCGAGGCGCAACTGCTGACCACCGGCGCCGAGGAAAACCTGCTGAAGCTGGCCGAACTGCGCGGCACCCTGACCCCCGAGCAGGCCGCGCGCTGGGAAGCGATCAAGGCCGACTACCGCCGCAACAAGGCGATGGGCGGCGACGACGCCGACACCGGCGCGCGCATGGTGGCCCAGCTGGCCGATATTGCCCAGGGCCTGCAGGGGCTGGGCACGCGGCAAACGCCCATGCCGGCCCCCACCGCTCCCCCACCCTCGGCTGAACCGCTGGCCGACGCCCTGCGCGAAGGGCTGGCCCCCCTGCTGCGCGAACTGACACGCGGCTTTCACGAGCGGCCGGCCTCGACTGCCCCGCTTGCCCCGGCCCCCGACGACACGGCACTGCGCGCGGCCCTGGCGCCCTTATTGGCCGGGCTGGCCGCCACCACCCAGAAGCAGGACCAGACGAACGCGGCGATCTACGAACTGGTCGAGGTGATTCGCAAGCGGCAAAACGTGGTGCGGGGCCCGGCCGGGCCGGTGGGGGCCACCGGGCGGCATTCACCGGGCGAATAACCCCAGCTTCCTCTGGGGGTCAGTGCACCCGCACGCCCCGGCTGAGCGGTTGTTTCTGCACCCATTTCACGAACTTCTGCACTTCCTCGCGTGCCAGGATGGCTTCTACGGTGTTCAACTCGTTCGCCAGTTCTGCGTTGCTGAACGTTTTGGAGAGGAAACCCTGGCAGGCGGCGCACATCTTCACGGTGGGAATCTGGCCCAGTTTCACGCCCTGGCGGCGGCCCTGCGACTTGGGTATCAGGTGGTGGTCGGTCATTTCGCCCTCCCGCCCGCACAGCACGCAGACGTCCTGCGGCTGCTCCTGCGCGTCCTCCGTCCAACTTGCCTGCGCCCGTTCTTTCCGACCCATCGGGCCACGATAGCGCGCGGCGCCCTGGGTACACTGAGGCCATGACAGATTCGCCCCTGAAAAAAATCAGCGAGGCCGAGTATCTGCGCACGGAAGAAGTGAGCCCGTTCAAGCGCGAATACGTGGACGGCTTCGTGTACGCGCTGCACGGCGAGGATGGGCCAGTGGCCCAGGCGGGCGCCACCAGCAAACATGGTCTTCTTTGCACCAATCTGGTGGCCGCGCTGCACCGCCCTGCCCGTCAGAAGGGATGCCGGGTCTACGTCAGCGACATGCGGGTTCGGGCTGACGCCCTGGGCACACGCTATTACTACCCCGACCTTGTGCTGACCTGTGAGGACATGGCGGATGAAGCCCGGTATACGGAGGCCCCCTGTTTTATTGCCGAAGTTCTGAGCCTCAGCACGCGTGACACAGACCGCCGGGAAAAGCTCTGGGCCTACCAGCAATTGCCCAGCCTGCAAGGGTATCTGCTGGTGGACACTGCCACCCGCGCCGTTCGCCTGTACCGCCGCGACGCTGAGGGCTGGCGGGACGCCTACGCCGAGGGCCAGGGCCAGATCACCCTGCCGTGCGTGGACCTGACCCTCTCGCTCGACGAGATCTATGACGGCGTAAACCTGTAACGGTTGAAGGTGCGGCCACAACCTACACTGTGCCCATGACGGAGCCCGCCTTCCGCACCATGACTGAGGAGGAATACCTGCGCTGGGACGGGCCCCGCGAGGGCAAATGGGAGTTCGTGGACGGCTTCGTGTACGCCCAGGCCGGGGCCAGCCGTCCCCACAACCAGATTGCCAGCAACATTCAGCGTGTCCTGCTGCCCGCCACCGCCGATGGCCGCTGCTGGTCGTACGCCAGCGATCAGAAGGTGCGCGTCTACCGTGACGGCCGCCCCCGGTACTACCTGCCCGACCTCGTGGTGGTGTGCGACTCCAACCTGGTGGGCGAGGTCGAGACCACGCCCTGCCTGATCGTCGAAATCCTGAGCGCCAGCACCCGCGCCGTGGACGAGTCGTTCAAGGCCAGCGATTACCGCCGCCTGGACAGCCTGCAGGGGTACCTCTTGGTGGACAGCGAAGCGCGCGGCGTGGAGTTCCACCGCCGGGTTGGGGCTGAATGGCAGTTAGATGTCATTGACACCAGCGTGGACCTGCCCTGCCTGGGTGTCTCGCTGAACGTGGATGATATTTACCGGTACGTGGGGCTTTAAGGCGGGTCAAAGTTCACCCTACCCGGCGTGAACCTGTGACGGTCTGACCTGGGGCGCAGGTCTACACTGTTCCCATGACCGATGCCGCCTTCAAGCTCGTGTCTTTGGAGGACTATCTGCGCGCCGAGCGGGACAGTCCCACACGGCATGAGTACATTGACGGCTTCGTGTACGCGCAGGCGGGGGCCAGCCGGGCGCATAACATCATCACCAGTAATCTTCATGTGGCGCTGCACGGCCCCGCGCGCCGGGCGGGGTGCCAGGTCTTCCAGAGCGACATGAAGGTGCGCGTCACCCCCACCCGTTACCACTACCCTGATCTGGTGGTGAGTTGCGGCCCACCGGGCGAGGACGAGTACACCGAAACCGCCCCCTGCCTGATCGTGGAGGTGCTCAGCGAGAGCACCCGCGCGGCGGATCAGAATTACAAGGCAGAGCGCTACCGCGAGTTGCCTTCCTTGCAGGCTTACCTGATGGTGGACAGTGCCCGGCGGGCCGCTGCCCTCTACCGCCGCACCCCGGAAGGCTGGGTTTTTGAGGTTGTGGCGGAGCGTATACAGTTGCCGTGCCCCCCAGTCGAACTCATGTTGGAACTCATTTATGAAGGCGTCACGTTTTGAAAGGGGTTCTGACATGACACTTGAACTAGCGGACATCCTCAAGCAGTCCTTTTCCGCAGACGAACTCAGGGCAAATCTCCACTATGTCCTCGCTGCCCTCTACGAGGACGCTTCGGACCGTACTCTGGCTTCGAATGTCAGCCAAGCGTCTGGACTTGATTATTATTGGCTTTACAACGAACTCTGCGGCATCTCGACCTTTGACCTCAGCGACACGGCGAGAATGGCAGAGGTGCAGCAGCGACTGGAACAGGGCGGCTTGCTTGAGTGGCGCCGCCAGCATCCCATCTAAAGCTGCCTGAGCGTCTGGACGGCAAATGAAAAACCCCCTCCGCAATGGGAGGGGGGTCATGCTGAAGGGGCTTACGCCTTCACTTCGTTCTTGCTGCGTTCCAGGATGCTGCGCAGTACGGTTTGCAGAATGCCGCCGTTCTTGTAGTAGTCGATTTCCACGGGCGTATCAATGCGGCACTGCACGGTCACAATGCGGCTCTGGCCGTCCTTGGTGATGCGCAGGCTCACGTCCTGACGGGGCTTCAGGTCGGCGGGCAGCAGCACGTCGAAGACCTCGTCGCCCTGAATCCCCAGGCTCTCGGCGGTGTCGCCGTTCTTGTACTGCAGCGGCAGCACGCCCATGCCCACGAGGTTCGAGCGGTGAATGCGCTCAAAGCTCTCGGCGATGACGGCCTTCACGCCCAGCAGGAAGGTGCCCTTGGCGGCCCAGTCGCGGCTGGAGCCCATGCCGTAGTCCTTGCCGGCAAACACCATCAGGGGGATGTGGCTGGCCTTGTAGTTCTGGGCGGCGTCGAAGATGCTCGTGACCTGCCCGGTGGTGTAGTCGGTGGTGAAGCCGCCTTCGGTGCCGGGGGCCAGCTGGTTCTTCAGGCGAATGTTGGCAAACGTGCCGCGCGTCATGATGCGGTCGTTGCCGCGCCGCGAGCCGTACGAGTTGAAGTCCTTGGGCTGAATGCCGCGCTCGGTCAGGTACTTGCCGGCGGGGGTGTCGGCCTTGAAGGAGCCGGCGGGGCTGATGTGGTCGGTGGTCACGGAGTCGCCCACCTTCACCAGGGCGCGCGCGCCTTCAATGCTCACGATCTCGCTGGGGCCGCCCGCGAGGTTGTCGAAAAAGGGCGGGTTCTGGATGTAGGTGCTGTCCGCGTTCCAGTTGTACAGCGCGCCTTCGGACACCGGAATGGCGTTCCAGTCCTTGTTGCTCTTCTCAATACCGTCGTAGACCTTCTTGAACATCTCGGCGTTGATGGCGCTGTCCATGACCGTCTGAATCTCGGCGGCGGTGGGCCAGATGTCTTTCAGGTACACGGGGCGGCCGTCATGGGCGGTGCCGATGGCGTCGTTCACGATGTCGTTCACAACCGTGCCGGCCAACGCGTAGGCCACCACCAGGGGGGGCGAGGCGAGGTAGTTCGCCTTGATGTGCGGGTTCACGCGGCCTTCAAAGTTGCGGTTGCCGGAGAGCACGCTGGCCACCACCAGATCGCCTTCGGTGATCGCGTCCACCACGGGCTCGGGCAGGGGGCCAGAGTTGCCGATGCAGGTCATACAGCCGTAGCCCACGGTGTTGAAGCCAATCTGGTCCAGGTAGCGCTGCAGGCCAGCGGCTTCCAGGTACTCGGTCACCACGCGGCTGCCGGGGGCGAGGCTGGTCTTGACCCAGGGCTTGCTCTTCAGGCCCAGTTCCACGGCCTTCTTGGCCACCAGACCGGCGGCGATCAGCACGCTGGGGTTGCTGGTGTTCGTGCAGGAGGTGATGGACGCCAGCGTCACCGCGCCGTGCCCGATCTTGATGTCGGTGCCGGTGATGGTGCCCTGCGCGGCCAGCTTGCTCTCGGGCAGTTCAAAGCCGCGCGCCTTGACGGGGGCGGTCAGGGCCTCATTGAACACCGTGTGCATGTCCGTCAGATTCACGCGGTCCTGGGGGCGCTTGGGGCCGGCGAGGCTGGGGACGATAGTGCCAAGGTCCAGTTCGATGTGGTCGGTGAAAACGGGATCGGGCGTCTCGTCGGTGCGGAACATGCCCTGGGCCTTGTAGTACTGCTCAACCAGTTCGATTTCCGTTTCCAGGCGGCCGGTGCGGCGCAGGTAGCGCAGCGCCTCGTCGTCCACGGGGAAAAAGCCCATGGTCGCGCCGTATTCCGGGGCCATGTTGGCAATCGTGGCGCGGTCGGGCAGGGTCATGTTGCTCAGGCCGGCGCCGTAGAACTCCACGAACTTGCCCACCACGCCCTTCTGGCGCAGCATTTCGGTCACGCGCAGCGCGAGGTCGGTGGCGGTGGCGCCCTCGGGCATGGCGCCCGTGATCTTGAAGCCGATCACTTCGGGCATCAGCATGTAAATCGGCTGGCCCAGCATCACGGCCTCGGCCTCAATGCCGCCCACGCCCCAGCCCACGATGCCCAGGCCGTTGATCATGGTGGTATGAGAATCGGTGCCCACGAGGCTGTCGGGGTACACGACCACGCCGTCGTCCTCGGGACGGCTCTGCACACCCTTGGCGAGGTACTCCAGGTTGACCTGGTGCACGATGCCGCTGGCGGGGGGCACCACGCCGAAGTTGTCGAAGGCCTGCTGGCCCCATCTGAGGAACTCGTAGCGCTCGCGGTTGCGCTCGAATTCCAGGGCCATGTTGTTGGCCAGCGCGAAGTCGGTGCCGAACTCGTCCACCTGCACCGAGTGGTCAATCACGAGGTCCACCGGAATCAGTGGGTTGATCTTGCTGGGGTCGCCGCCCAGCTTCACCATCGCCGAGCGCATGGCCGCGAGGTCTACCACGGCGGGCACGCCCGTGAAGTCCTGGAGGATCACGCGGGCGGGCTTGAAGGGAATCTCGACTTCCTCGTTGACCGGCTTCCAGCCCGCCACGGTCGCCACATCTTCGCGGCGCACATCGTAGTCGTTGGCCTCGCGCAGCACGCTCTCCAGCAGCACCTTGATGCTGACGGGCAGCTTGCTGATGTCATGGCCCTGGGCCTGCAGCTTGTTGAGGTTGTAGTAGTACAGCGGCCGGCCGCCTTGCGTGGTAAGAACGTCGCGCGTTCCGAACAGGTTCATCGCCATGAGTGTGGTTCCTCCTTGCCCCGGGGGGCGGTCCATTCATCATAAATGTTGGGCGTGTGGGCGGGCGTTACCGGAACAGGCACGCGACCCCCGCAATTTGTTACCACCTTGGGGACGACAGAGCAGGTGTGGCAGAGTGGGCGTGATGGCCCCCACCCTCTCCCCCACCCCTGGCTCCGGTGCCCTGGAGCCCCACGAATCGGCCCGCTTAAAGGCCCTGGAACAGACTGTGCGCGACGGCCTGCGCGACTTTCAGCGCACCGGGCAGGCGCTAAGTGACATCCGCGACAACGCCTTTTACCGCGCCACCCACGAGAGCTTTGAATCGTACCTGCAGGAGCGCTGGGGCTTTAGCCTGCCGCAGGCCGGGCGCCTGATCGACGCCGCGAACGTGGCGAAGGTCCTCTCACCCATCGGCGTGCAGCCGCAGAACGAACGGCAGGCGCGCGCCATGAAGGCCGCCGCAAATATCGTGACCGAGCTGGAACCCGAGCAGCAGCGGGTGGTGGCGCGGCTGGTTGAGGCCGCGAGCGAAACCGCCCCATGGGAGGACGCGCCGCCGGCCGCCGAACTGCGGATCATGGCCGGGGTGGTGAAAAAGCTGGCGCCCGAGACCACCGTGTACCACCCCGACAGCGGCGACGAGGTGCCCTTTGAGTCCCTCAGCGTGCCCCAGCGCTACGAGGTGGCGCGCACCCAGGCCGAGCAGAAAACCCAGGCCTACCGCGAAAAGCAGGAGGCCAAGGCCAACGCGCCGCAGCCCGAGAAGGTCAACTGGGCCGAGTGGTGCCTGAACTATGCCGCGCAGGCCCTGGGCCCGGGGCAGCGGCTGGAAATCGTGGTGGAACCCGGCGAACAGCCCCGCGTGCAGGCCCGCGTGATGGACGGGGGGACCGGCGAAGTGCTGGCCGAGGGACCGGAAGCGGGCAATCTGAAACGCGCCGTGCTGAATCTGGTGGCCGAAGTCAAAGGGTAGAGCGGGAAAGCGAATTCCTGTTCCAAAACCACCGGCCCCGGGTTTTTCACCTGGGGCCCGGTCTTTGCCGGCGGTGGGGGCGGGCGCCCAGAGCAGACGGCGTTCAGCCTCTACCCCAGCGAAGTCAGCAACTCCCCAACCGTGTGGTGCGCCTCCAGGGGGTGCCTCAGCGCCGCCGCGTGCTGAATGCGGTAGGTGTTGCGCCGCCCCTGGCGCTCGCGGCTCACCACCCCGGCCTCTTCCAGATCGCGCACGATGCGCTGCACCGCCCGTTCCGTAATGCCCACGCGGGCCGCCACCTCGCGCAGGGTGTCGCCAGGAAAGCGGTCCAGGCACAGCAGCACATGGGTGTGGTTGGTCAGGAAGGTCCAGGGGGCAGGGACAGGCGCGGCCATAGGGGCCTTGACACTAGCACGAAACATGCGACATCATTTTCGTGTATTAAGTTTCGCATGACCCGGAGGCACCCCATGATGCAGGCCACGCTTGATTCCCACCACTCCGCCCCCACCGACCACACCGCGCTTGTGCCCGTGGCTGTTGCCCACGGCGACGGTATTGGCCCGGAAATCATGGACGCCACCCTGCGCGTGCTCTCGGCGGCGGGCGCGCGCATTCAGCCCGTGCCCATCCGCGTGGGCGAGGCGGTGTACAAAGAAGGCCACACCAGCGGCTTTACCCCCGACACCTGGGACACCCTGCGCGCGGCGGGCGTGCTGCTGAAAGCACCCATCACCACCCCGCAGGGCGGCGGCTACAAGAGCCTGAACGTGACCCTGCGCAAGACGCTGGGCCTGTACGCCAACGTGCGCCCCTGCCGCGCGTACGCGCCCTTTGTGCCCACGCTGCACCCGCAGACCGATGTGGTGATCATCCGCGAGAACGAAGAAGACCTGTACGCCGGCATTGAGCACCGCCAGACCCGCGAGGTGGTGCAGTGCCTGAAACTGGTCACCCGCGAGGGCTGCGAGCGCATTGTGCGCTACGCCTTTGAATATGCCCGCGCCCACGGCCGCAAGAAGGTCACGGCCCTGAGCAAGGACAACATCATGAAGCTGACGGACGGCCTGTTTCACGAGGTCTACCGCGAGATTGGCGCCGAGTACCCGGACATCGCCCAGGAACACCAGATCATTGACATCGGCACCGCGCGCCTGGCCACCCGCCCCGAGCGCTACGACGTGATCGTGACCCTGAACCTCTACGGCGACATCATCAGCGACGTGGCCGCCGAGATCACCGGCTCCGTGGGGCTGGCGGGCAGCGCCAACATTGGGCCCAGCTTCGCGCTGTTTGAAGCCATTCACGGCAGCGCGCCCGACATTGCCGGGCAAAACCTCGCCAACCCCGGCGGACTGCTGCAAGCGGCTGTGATGATGCTGGGGCACCTGGGCCAGCACGAGGTGGCCGAACAGGTGCAGAACGCCTGGCTGCGCACCCTGGAAGACGGCATTCACACCCCAGACATTGCCGGCGAGCACACCAAGGAAAAGGTGGGCACCCGCGAATTTGCTGACGCCGTGATTGCGCGGCTGGGGCAGGTGCCGGCGCAGTTGCCCGCCGCCCGCCGCAGCCCCGGCCAGCTGGCCCTGCCCGCCGCCCCCCCCAGCCGGCGCGACGTGACCAAGACGCTGGTGGGCACCGACGTGTTCTTCGAGTGGGCCGAGGCCGACCGCGACCCCCAGGCTCTGGCCGAGAAGCTACAGGCCCACGCGACCGGCGCCCTGCGCCTGAACATGATCACCAACCGGGGCGTGAAGGTGTGGCCCGGCGGCCAGCAGGAAACCCGCCGCGCCGACCACTGGCGCTGCCGCTTCCTGGCCGCCGAAGGCCAGGAGGTCACCCACGCCGACGTGGTGGCGCTGCTCTCGGGCCTGCTGGACAGCGGGCTGGACTTCATCAAGACCGAGCACCTCTACACCTTTGACGGCGTGCCCGGCTTCTCGATGGGCCAGGGGCAGTAAAGGGGAGAGTCCCGCCTTCCAGGCCGCTGCTGCGCTGAACCCTGGCGCAGCGGCGGTCTTTCTTTTTGTTCTGCTAGCGCGGGCAGGTGCAGTGCGACCGCTGAAGATCCTCTCCGGGACAGCGAGGCAGGCCCAGCACTTGCGCCCTGCCCTCTCCCATCACCTGCCGCCCAATGCCCAATCCTCGATGAAGCTGGGCGGGGGCTGACCTTCATGCCCTGGGCCTACGCTGGAAGGCGAACTACCACAGACTTCAGGCCACAAGGAGGCGCGCACCCCATGACGGACAAATCTCACCCCCAGGGCGGCACCAAGGACACCGACGACCTGAGCGACATCAAGGACGTGCAGGACCAGACCATGCAGGAACACGCCCGGCAGGCCGACCAGACCCCCCAGGAGGTCCGGGGCGAACTGGACGGTGCGCAACCCCAGAACCTCCGGCGCTAAGCCGCCCCCACCCCCAGGAGGTCCCCCGATGGGCGAAGGCAAACCCGGCCACACCCCGGCCGATGAACCGAACGTTGGCGTGTCGCAGATGGAGCAGCTGAGCAGCACCACCGACCCCGCCCACAGCAAGGAAGAAGGCGGCCTGCTGGCCAACCCCGACGTGGCCGACAGCATGGCTGAAGGCGACGAGGACCAACGCCGCGAGAACAACGGTTAAGTACGCGCCAAGTCAACACCACGCCGCCGGGTCAAAGTTCCCCGGCGGCGTCTTTTCCTTTTTAAGTCCCAGTTGCCGGGAAGCGCAGCAGCACGTGTTCGGCGCTGAAGCCGGGGCCCATGGCGGTCAGCAGACCTTGTCCCTGGGGGCGGGCCTGCAGCGCCTCGGCCAGCACGAACAGCACCGTGGCGCTGCTCATGTTGCCGTAGCGGCGCAGCACGGCGCGGCTGGTGTCCAGGGTGCCGGCGGGCAGGGCCAGCGCCTCTTCAAAGGCGGCCAGCACCTTCACGCCGCCCGGGTGAATCACAAAGGTGCCCACCTGCTGCCGCGTCCAGCCGTGGGCGGCCAGGGCCTGCGCCACGTTCTGCGCCATCATGCCGCGCACCAGGGCCGGAATATCGCGGCTGAAGCGCACTTTCAGGCCGTCATCCACCACGTCCCAGCCCATGATGTCCTCGCTGTCTTCGATCAGGGTGGAAAACGCGCCGCACAGTTCGGCCAGAGAGGGCGGCCCCGGCACATCCGGCGCGGTGAGCACCAGGGCCGCGCCACCATCGGAAAACAGCGCCGTGCCCACGAAATTGCTCTTGGACTCGTCACCGGCCAGCAGGGTCAGGCTACACAGTTCCACGGCGACGAACAGCACCCGCCGGAACCCTGCACGGACCAGATCGGCGGCGCGGGCCAGCCCAGCTGCTCCCCCTGCACACCCCAGCCCCCACACCGGCAACCGGACGGCGTGGCGGCTGATGCCCAGCGCCTCGATGACGTGCGCGTCCAGGCTGGGCGCACTGATGCCACTGGTGTTCACCAGCACCACGGCGTCCACCTCGGCCGGGGCCACCTGCGCCTCTTGCAGCGCCTGCCGCGCCAGCCGCACGCTCAGCGCGCGGGCCTCTTCCACAAAGGCGGCATTGCGCTCGCTGAACGGGCGCGGCGACAAGTACCACTCCAGCGGCCGGGCCAGCGCCCGGGTGTCAATCTGCGCGTTGTCGAACACCTCGAGCAGGCCCGGCCGCGCCGCCATACGCGGAAACAGCGTGCGCGCCGCCTCGCGCACCTGACTCTGCGGGGCCGACCAGGGCGGCGTGCCCGTGACCACGGCGCGCAACAGGGGAGCGGAAAACGTCATGCGGCGCATTCTGCCGTCCCCCCACCGCCCAGACCGTGCGCAAAGTTGCCCCCCACCTTGGGAAAAAGCTGGGAGTTCTTCATGGGCAAACAGGAACTCTAAAAGTCTGCCTTCATCCCACAGAGAAGTTGTCGAAGAACTACCTATCCTGAGCAGAAAAGAGGCCGCGCCAGAAGCGAGCCGTCGCCCCTTCTCTTTTCAAAGTAGAACTTTCTGGGCCGCACCAAGACGCCTTGCCCCGCCACCGCCCAGGTCCAGACGAAGCCGTCGAACGTGGCCCCACCCGCTCGGGGGCGGCCCCTCGCTCATCTTGGTTCGGTGACGTAGGCTCACTCGCTCTTTGGCGCGCAGCGCGCGGGCGTGGGGCGATGGGCGGAGGCGGACCACGGCGTACAACGCGGGGCGAAGCCAGACAACCCTACCGCGCCAGTCAACGTTTGCCGAGCGCAGCGGAAAAACTCCCCCTGCCCCTCTGGGGTAGGGGGCTGGGGGGTGGGGCAAACCCAGACACCTTCACAAAAAAACGGCAGCAGGCCAACACCCACCGCCGTCCACACGAAAGCCCTTATCCCCCCTGCTTCGCCCACTCCTCCCGCCCCACCTGATCCAGCGCCCGGAAATCCTCATCCGACAGGCTCAGCCGCGCCGCCGCCACATTCTCTTCCAGGTGCTTGCGCTTGCCCGTGCCCGGAATGGGCAGCATCACCGGGCTGCGCCGCAGCACCCAGGCCAGCGCCACCTGCGACGGCGTGGCTCCCAGCCGCCCCGCCACGTCGCTCAGCACGCTGCCGGGCCGCGCCAGCCCACCGGCGGCCAGCGGATACCACGGCAGAAAGCCAATGCCCTCGCGCTCGCAGTAATCCACCACGTCTTCACTCTTGCGGTTGACGAGGTTGTACAGGTTCTGCACGGTGGCCACCGGAAACACGGCGCGGGCCGCCTCGATTTCTTCCACGCTGACTTCAGACAGGCCGGCGTGACGAATGATGCCCTCGTCCATCAGTTCCTTGATGGCGCCGAACTGCTCGTCACGCGGCACGCTGACATCAATGCGGTGCAGCTGCCACAGGTCAATGCGTTCCACGCCCAGGCGGCGGCAGCTGAGGTGCGCCTGCTGCTTCAGGTACTCCGGGCGCCCCAGCGGAATCCAGACATTGGGACCGGTGCGGGTCAGGCCGGCCTTGGTGGCGATCACCACGGTGTCAAAGGGGTGCAGCGCCTCGCGCAGCAGTTCCTCGCTGACCGCCGGGCCGTAGCTGTCGGCGGTGTCAATGAGGTTCACGCCCAGTTCGGGCAGGGCCCGCAGGGTGTCCAGGGCCGCGCGGCGGTCGGTGGGATCGCCCCACACGCCCTCACCGGTGACACGCATGGCGCCGAAGCCCAGCCGGTTCACACTCAGGTCACCGCCAATGTTGAAGGTGCCGCTGGCAGCGGCGGGTGCAGTCGTTTCGGTCATGTGGAACCTCCAGCCGGCATTGTGCGCGTTGCGGCTGGGCCCGCCTAGGGCCCTGTGCTGAAGGGAAACTAAAGAGTTGTGGCGGGGCGCGCGCCTGCCTTGTCCAGCCCTGTCAGAGATCAGACAGAAGATGTGTGAAACATTGAGTGCACTTAAACATTCCCTCATGTTTTCTTGAGGGTGAGCGGGAGTGCGTATGGACGACATCGGCACCTCTTTACAGGCAGTTTCTTTCACCCGCCGCGACCTGATTCAGGATGAGCAGGGCAACTGGTTTCACCTGCCGACCCTGCGCGCCCTGCATGCCGCCGGCCGCCTTGCCGCCGACAGCGCCGGTTTTCTGCTTCTGATGCAGCACGCGGCCCTGAACCGTCCCCGCATGATTTCCTGAGCTGACCGGCAGCCCCTGTCCCACCGCAGCCGAGCCCAGGCGCAGACCAAAGGCAGGCCCCGCGCTGGCCTTTCCCCTCGACTCCTCGTCCCGCGGTGGGTGCCGCTGGCGTCGCCAGTGCGTCCGGCACCCAGGCGCGGCGCTGGCGCTGGCCCGTCTGGGGCTGGGCCATGCCGGTGCGCCCGTTCCCTGCTGGCTCTAGACACGCAGATTGGTTGTGGACCCGTGTACTCCGCGCACGCCGTCCAAACAGTCCTCGGGCAGCTGTTTCTGGCGGCGGTTCATCACTGTGCCGCTCCGGTTCACCGCACCGTTTTGCACCTGCACCCCAAGCCCGCTGGCGGCGAGTTCGTGGTGGTTTTTGAGCATGTCGCTGACCACTTCGCGGATACGCTCGTCACGGCGCGGCTGGCCCTTGGGGCCGCGCCCCCGGAAGCTGGTCTGGCCGCCCATGCCCTGACCCATGCCGCCCTGCGCGGTTCCGCTGTGGCCGGCCCCCCTGGCTCCACAGGTGCCCGCCGCTGCGGTCACTGGACCTGGCGCCCCGGTTGTTGTGCCAGCCGCCCATCTGGGGGCCCATACCGCCGCAGCCACCGACCATCAATGGGTCACCGGACCCTGTGGCCCCTGCAGGACATAACCCGGCGGGACCCAGGGCACAGCCGTGCGCGCTGCCCGCTTGGGCTGCCCCCGCTCATGACCACCCCACAGCGCCAGATGACTTACCCCTAGAGCCAGGGGGCGCGGCCCTTCACCACCCCATTGAGCGGAGCTTCGTTCGCGGCGGCCAGCCCCATTCAGGCACCCTGTGGCCCCTGCGTGTCCTGCTCCGGCACGGCGCAGGTTTCGCGGAACACAAACTGCGACAGCCGCTTGCGGTGGCGGCTGCTCCAGTCAATCGACGGCCGGGCCCCCTGCTCGGGCAGGTACCCCAGGCGGTAGACGGCCATCAGTTCCAGGTCCGGCGGCACCTGCAGCAGTTCGCCCAGGGCCTGCCAGTGCCGGGGAATCTCCATGGGCGTGCTGACAAACTGAATGCCCATCCCCAGCGCCCCCACGGCGTTCCAGATGTTTTCCATGGCGGCGCCCAGGCCAAAGACCGAGTAAAACCCGCTGAGTTCGCCGGGCCGGTATTCGGTTTTGTCCAGCAGCGCCGCCAGCAGCAGGGGGCTTCCCGCCACCAGCTTGCGGTTGTCTTCGCCCAGCTTCCTCGGCACGCCCAGCTGGCGCATCAGTTTCAGGCCCGCGTCGGAAAAGACCTGCCGGGTAAAGGGTTTCAGGGGGCCGGGCAGGTGGTCAATGTGAATGCCGTCGCGCCGGGCGTCCATCTCGGCTTCCGAGAAGCGGAAGTAACGGCGGTACCGCTCGAAAAACACGCCCGCTTCGATCAGTTCGGTCATGCTCTGGCCGGCAATCTGGGCCACGCGCTCAATGGTGGCGCGCTCCTCAATGAGCACAAAGCGCCAGGGCTGCGAATTGAAATGGCTGGGCGCGGCCTGCGCCACCCGCATCAGCAGGTGCTGGTGTTCGCGGCTCACCGGCTCTGGCCGAAAAGGGCCATTGGTGGTGCGCCGCGCCAGCATGCCGTCTATCAGGTTCATGGCGGTCAGGCTAGCAGGGCGCGCGCTGGCCCCCTGTCCCTACCCCCAGGCCAGCCACGCCCCCAGCCCGTAGGCCCCAGCGCAGGCCAGCGCCCGGCGCCAGTGGTCGCTGCGCCCAGGGCGGGTGCGCGGCATGGCCAGCAGCAGGGCCAGCGCAGGCCCCAGCGCCCAGCCCCGCTGCCCGGCCAGCTGCGCCAGCACGGCGGCCAGCAGGGTCCCGGCACAGACCGCGAAGAACAGCGCGTGGTGGGGCCAGCGCACCCGGCTCTGGCTCCAGCCCAGTTGCAGCCGCAGGCCCAGGGCCAGCAGCGCCAGCAGCAGCGCCCCGGTCAGAAGCAGCAGCGGCTGGTGCAGGGGCATGGCGGCATGCTTGCACGGCCCTGGGCATGACAGATGCCCCCACATCGGCCCCGGGGGCGTGGTATACGGTGGGGCGCATGCGTGTCCGTCCCGTTCTTGTCTGGCCCCTGCTCACGGCGGCCCTGCTCGGCGGGTGCAAGCCGGCCGCCGGGGGCGCCCAGGATCTGGTGGCCCGCACCCTCTTTACGGCCACCGGCGCCTACGACGCCCAGGCCGATCTGCGCGAGCGGGTGCCCGTGGGCCAGCGCCGCACCACCTGGACACGGCGCCCACCCCTGGACGCCGCGCAGGTGGTGGTGGTCTACGACAGTGACGCCCGCCCCCTGAGCTGGATGCTGGACATCCGCACGCCCCGCTTCAGCGCGCAGGCCCTGGCGGGCAGCGGCGCGCGTTCGGTGAACACACCCCTGGGCCCCGGCCTGCGCCCCGCCCCCGGCTCCCGGCTGGCCGACACCCTGATTCTGCCCACCAAGACGGGGCTGCGCATTCTGACCCGGGGGTATGTCACCCAGAATGACCCCGCCCTGCTGCGCGCCTTTTCGCCGTAACCCCGAGGACCGGAACCCGGGCCCACATCGCTGGCCGGGCCAAAGATCAGCGGGGGCCTACCGGCGCGGGTATCTGCACTGTTGGCCTGCCTCCCGCAGCGTTCCAGCTTTTGCCGTGCAGTTCCGCCGTCGCCCTCATCTGGGCACTCAGAACGGGACCCCGAGCGCCCTGGGGCAACGCAAAGACCCTCACAGACAGGACCGGACAATGAAGGTGAGCAGCCACTTTCTGGCCGCAGGGTGGAACGGGCCGCCGCTGTCAGCGCACGGCGTTGCGGCCAGCGCGCTTGGCGTGGTACATGGCGCTGTCCGCGCGGCTGAAAATGGCGTCAATCGAATCGTGTGGCCCGCGCATCGAGGCCACCCCGAAGCTGGCGGTCACCTGCAGCCCGGCCACCGGCTCGGCGCTGACCTCGCCGCGCAGGCGCTCGGCCACGGCCAGGGCGTCGGTCTTGGCCACGCCGGGCAGCAGCACAAGAAATTCCTCGCCGCCCCAGCGCCCCACCAGGCCGCCCGAACCGCTCACGCTGCGCCGCAGCCGTTTGGCCGTGGCCCGCAGCACATCGTCGCCCACCGCGTGGCCATGCTCGTCATTGACCCGCTTGAAGTGGTCAATGTCGGTCACGATGATGCTCAGCGGCGTGCGGGCCTGGGCGGCGTGCTGCACGGCGCGTTCCAGTTCCTCTTCGATGGCGCCGCGCCCCATGACCTCGGTCACGGCGTCCAGCCGCGCGGCGCGCAGACGCTCATTGTCTTCACGGTGGCGCGAGAGGTTGTTTTCAATAAACGACATGAGCACGTACGCCATGATCCCGGTGGCGCCCATCACGATGCTGGCCGTGACCCAGTCGGCCAGATTGGGCGCGGCCACCGGGCCATTGACCACCAGACTGACCAGCATGATGGCAATGCCCGCAATGTTCAGCGCCGTGCCAAAGCGCGAGCCAAACACCAGATAGGACACCAGAATGTTCATGGTGAGCCACAGGCTCAGGTGCATGGGCATGTCGCCCCAGGCCACCGCGCGCGGAATTTCTACCACCGCCGCCAGGACATACCCGGCCGTGGTCACCATGTAGATCCGCCGCAGGGAGGCGGGCGAGAACACCACCGCGCCCACGGTGCCCAGCGCCACGAGCGCCGCCCAGTATTTGGGCACGTTGTAGGCAACCGGAAAAGCCCCCGGCGGATCAATCAGCGCCGTGAGCAGGGCGTAGAGCACATACGCCAGGCAGGACGTGACCACGGCCACCTGCCGGCTGCGGTGCAACCGCTGGGGCAGAGAGTCAGGCACGCTGGTGGCGCCCGCCGCTGGGCTGTGGGGTCCCGATCCGTGGGTTCATGTGGGGTCCTGGATGCAGCGGGCACCTGGACCACACCTCTGGCCCGGCGTCCGCGCAGCAGCGTTCATAGTAGTACATGGGGCGGGCCCCATGGGCGCAGAAAACGCCGCCCAGCAGCGCGCAGCGGCCCACCCCCACTGGGGGACGGACCGCTGCCCAGGGGCGCGCTTCAGGCGAGCAGTTCGCCGTCCTGGAAGAACAGCGCCAGTTCGCGCTGGGCGCTTTCCGGGCTGTCGCTGCCGTGGGTCACGTTCTCGCCCGTGGTGGTGGCGAAGTCGGCGCGGATGGTGCCAGGAGCGGCGTTGGCGGGGTTGGTGGCGCCCATCATGGCGCGCCAGCCGGCGATGGCATTCTCGCCTTCCAGGGCGATGGCCACCACGGGGCCGCCCGTGATGAAGTCCACCAGCTCACCGAAAAAGGGCCGCTCCTTGTGCTCGCCGTAGTGGGCCTCGGCGGTTTCGCGGGCAATCACCATCTGCTTGAGGCCCACAATGCGGTAGCCCTTGTGCTGAATGCGCTTGAGAATCTCGGGGGTCAGGCCGCGGCGCACGCCGTCGGGCTTGATCATGGCAAAGGTGCGTTCCATACCACGGGGCAGCATAGCAGACCCGCTTCCCCCCGCTTCCCCCACTGCCCGGCCTCTGGCCGGAATTCACCGGCACCGCGTACAATAGGAAAGTGACCCACGATTCTCACTCTCGCCCGTCTGGCGTCGCGGCGCGGATCGCCATGATCGTCAGCGCGGTTGCCATTCTGGGGCTGCTGCTCACTCCCCTTGCCACGCTGGGCCGCGGGGGCGACGCGGACGCGGCGCTGCTTCATCTGAGCGGCGCGGTGTACAACCTGACCAGCAATGCCCAGATTCCCCTGCCCCCCAGCGGCGCGGTGCTACCGCTGGCGTGGGGCGCCCTGGCCGCCCTGGCCGCCACCCTCTTCGGCGCGTGGCGCCGGGCACGCTGGTTCTGGATTCCGGCCCTGGTGGCCTTTGTGCTGGCCACCGCGGCGGTGCTGGTGCTGGGACGCGCCCTGGACACCGAAACCACCCGCGTGCTGGCCGACACCGCCCTGCGCCCCGGCACCAAGCGGCAGCTGCGCAACTTCTATGCCAGCGGCGGCATGAACCTGGGCCTCTTTCTGCCGGCCCTGGCGGGCCTGATCGCCGCCGGCGCCGGTCTGAGCCACGTGCCGCGCTGGTGGGAGACGTTTAACCGCCTGCGCGCCCTGCTCGTGCCCTTTACGGCCATTGGCCTCGCCATTCTGGTGGGGGCCGCCGTGGTGCTGGCGGTGCAGCCCGCCATCAACACCAGCAGCGCGCCCCTGACCCTCTGGACCGGCTGGCTGGCCAAGACCGACCTGGTGTATTTCGTGTATTCCTCGCTGTTTGCGCCGGTCACGGCGGTGCAGTCGCTGCTTGACAGCCTGAAACTCGCCACCCCGCTGATTTTCACGGGCCTGTCGGTGGCGTTCGCTTTTCGCACGGGCCTCTTTAACATCGGCGCGCCGGGGCAGCTGACCATGGGGGCCATTGCGGCCATGCTGGTGGGCGTCTATGGCCCGCCCAGCCTGGGCTGGGGCCTCTTGATCTTGAGTGTGCTGGCTGCCGGCGCGGGCGGGGCGCTGTGGGGGGCCATTCCCGGCTTCCTCAAGGCGCGCTTTGGCTCCAGCGAAGTGATCAACACGATCATGCTCAACTACATTGCCTCGGCCATCTTCATCTTCATGATCGGCAGCGAAACCTACCCCTTCCTGGGCAAGACCTATCCTCTGCCCTTCAAGGCCGAAGGCTCCAACCCCGAGAGTGAACTGATTCAGGGGCAGGCCCAGCTGCGGCCACTGCTGGAAGTGCTGAATGTGGGCCAGAACGGCACGGTGGCCCTGAGCATCGGGCTGCTGGTGGCTGCCGCCGCGTTCTTCATCACGCGGATCGCCATGCGCGGCCACCGCCTGCGCTCGCTGATCGCGGCGGCGGCGGCCGTGGTGCTCGGCGCGCTGACGTGGCGCATTGGGATTCCGGTGGAGGTGGCCGGCAGCCAGCTGAACGGCGCTTTCCTGATTGCCCTGGCCTGCGTGGCCCTCTTCGGCGTGCTGATGTGGCGCACCGCCACCGGGTACGCCCTGCGCGCCGTGGGCCTGTCGCCCAAAGCCGCGGAATACGGCGGCATCAGCGTGGCCCGCAACACCATCCTGGCCATGACCATCGCCGGGATGTTCGCGGGGCTTGCCGGCACGCACTACGTCAACGGCGGCGCGCTGGACCAGTACCGCCTGAAGCAGAACATGCCCGTGAACGTGGGCTTTGACGGCATCGCCGTGGCCCTGATGGGCCAGAGCACCCCGGCCGGGGTGGTGGCCGCCAGCGTGCTGTTCGGCACGGTGGACACCGGCGGCGTGAACGTGACCACCAAGCTGCAGAAGGTCAACAGCGACATCGTGACGGTGCTCAAGGCCCTGATCGTGCTGTTTATCGCGGCCGGCGGGTTCCTCAGCCGGCGTATCACGGAGCCGCCCGCCGCGGCCCTCAGTGGGCCCAGCTCATCGGCGCCCAACATGGCCACCAACGCCGTCGCGCACCGCCAGATGCACATCCCCAACGACGGGAGCAAGTAAATGGACAGCCTTTTCGCACAGCTTCTGACCACGGCCTTTCTGGCCACCTTTATCCGCAGCGTTGTGCCGCTGCTGCTCACTGCCCTGGGGGGCCTGTTCAGCGAGCGCGCCGGCGTGGTGAACATCGCCCTGGAAGGCCTGATTATCTTCGGCGCGCTGGCCGGCGCGGTTGTCGCGGAACTGCTCGGGCCCAGCCTTGGGGCCGCGGCCCCCTGGGTGGGCTGGCTGGCCGCAGCGGTGGTGGGCGGCCTGATAGCGGCCATCCACGCCGTGCTCAGCATCCGCTACCGCGCCGATCAGGTCATCAGCGGCACGGCGATCAACCTGCTGGCCAACGGGGTGCCCGCCGTGCTGCTCACTGCCCTGTACGGCGTGTCCAACGAAAGCCCCAAGGTGGCCAATGCCCTGCCCCTGTGGGGCTTTGGTGACCTGCGTTTCTCGCCGCCCGTGTACTTCGCCTTTCTGGCGGTGGCGATCACGTGGTACGTGATGTACCGCACGCCCTACGGCCTGCGCCTGCGCGCCACAGGCGAGCAGCCCGGCGCCGCCGCCAGCATGGGCGTGAACGTCAAGCGCATGCGCTACAGCGCCGTGATTCTCTCGGGGGTGCTCGCCGGCACCGCCGGGGCGTTCCTCAGCATTGGCAACCTGGATTCGTACGTGCGCAACATCAGTGCGGGCGCGGGCTTTATCGCCTTGGCCGCCCTGATCTTTGGGCAGTGGAAGCCGCTGGGCGTGCTGGCCGCCACGCTGCTGTTCGGCTTCCTGCAGGCGCTGTCCATTGCCCTGGGCGGCACCGACCTGCTGCCGCCCGCCCTGGTGAGCGCCCTGCCCTACCTGATCACCATTCTGGCCCTGGTGTTCACGGGCCGCAGCCGCGCGCCCAAGGCGCTGGGCCGGCCCTACGACGGCTGAGCGGCCAGCCCACAGCCCACTCCGCCTCCCCTGTCACCAGCGGGCGCGCTTCCCCACCGGGAGCGCGCCCGCTTGCGCATGGCGTGGCCCGCCCCTACGGACCACCGTCCATTGCCGGAACATCCAAGAGAGAACGGGGTGTTGCCCGCCTTCGGCGCTGGGCCAGCCCAATGCGCGGACAGCCGTATGTTCTTCCACTTCCTCTGCTGCGCACCTGGGCCAGTCCGGTCGAAAACACTCCGTCAGGCGTGGCGGAATGTTTCCGAAGCCGTCTCACCGATGGTGCGGACAGTTTCAGCATTTCACACAGGACAGCCTGACAAACACGGTGTTTTTCCCCTCCCGCTCGTGGGGGACTCACAGAGCTGCGCAGCAGAGGTCGGGAGGGGGGAAGCGAGTTGGGCGGCCCAGACGACCTTTCTTCCATGGGCCACTCGCAACGCTTGAAAAGTGTCTGCACCATTGCTCACACGGATTCCGGATGATCCGTTTCAGCGCCTCCGCTTCGCTCCGTCACCGCTTTTCCTTCCCCCTCCGGTCGGGTGAACCCGTTGTTTCACAACGGATGAACCGGAATCCTTATCACGCCCAATCCGGCACAGACGCCGGGCGCAGGCAGCGTGTAGGGTAGGGGCATGGGGTTTGGCAGCGCGCTGAAACAGGCCAGGGAAGCGCAGGGACGCACCACGCAGGACGTGGCCCTGCACACCAAGATTCGCAGCGATTACCTGCAGGCCCTGGAAGATGGTCAGCTGCACCAGCTGCCCGAACGCACCTTTGCCCGCTCCTACCTGCAGCGCTATGCCCGCGAACTGGGGCTGGACCCGGCGCCGCTGCTGGCGGAATTTGACCGCCAGGTGCCGTTGCCGCCGGCACCCAGCGCGGGGATGTCGCGGCACTCGCCTGCGCGGCCCGGGCGGCGCAGGCCCTGGCCGCTGCTGCTGGCGGCGGGCGCCGCAGTGGTCCTGCTGGGCGGCGCGGCGGCGTGGCGCCTGGGCCGGGCCCCCGCCCCAGTGGCCGCGCCGGCCCCCGAACCAGCCACCCAGGCGCCGGTGACGGTTCGCCTGACGGTCAGCAGCGTGCCCAGCGGGGCGCGGGTGTACCTCGACAACCGCTATCTGGGCACCACCCCGGTTCGGCTGTTTCCCCTGCAGGCGCGCGACCGGGCGCAGTTGCGGGTGGAACTGACGGGCCGCGCGCCCCTCAAGGAGGCGGTGGCCCTGGCCCGCAGCCGCAATCTGCGCGCCACCCTGAACCCGGCCGGCCAGCGCAGTCTGCTGACCGACCTCAATGCGCCGCGCCCCACCCCCGCCCCCAGCGCCCAGGTGCCCCAGGCCGCGGCGCCCACGCCCGCCACCCCGGCCCCCGCCGCCATCACCATGACGTTCTCTGGCTCCTCATGGACCCGGGTGACAGACGCCCAGGGCCGGGTGCTGTTTGAGGGCACCCCGGCCGCCGGCACCGTCAAGACCTTTCAGGCGGGCGTGACCATTCGTACCGGGAACGCGGCGGCGGTCCTGGTGAGCGTGCAGGGCGCGGCCTCGGCGCCGCTGGGCCGGGCGGGCGAGGTGGTCACCCGCACGTTCTGAATCCAGGGCTACCCTGGCGAGTTGGCAGCGGTCCAGCACTGCTCTCCCCCGGGGGCCCGCACCAACAGTGCCGCGGCGCGTCTCAAGGGCCCCTCTTGCGCCCGGCCATGTGGGTGCAGGCTGGGCGGGCGGCACCCACCGCCTGCCGTACAGTAGAAGCACTGTGACCCGCCCCACCCGTCCACCCCCGTTGCCCACCTCCGCCAACGCCTTTCAGTACGTCTGGCGAAGCCCCTGGATTCGCGTGCTGGTGTTCCTCCTGGCGTTTTACCTGCTGTACGGCTTCGTGGGCCAGGTGCGCACCGTCATCGTTGATTTCGCCGTGGCCTTTCTCATCGCCTACCTTGCCAATCCCCTGCTGAACTGGCTGGAAAAGGGAAAGGTCAAACGCGGCCTGGGCGTCTTTTTCGTCATTCTGATTTTCGTGGCCCTCTTCAGCTTGGCGGGGATTCTGCTGGCCACCGTCTCGGCGCAGCTGATCACCCTGTTCCAGAAATTGCCGGATCAGATCGGCTCGCTGGGTGACACGCTGGACCGGGTGTCGGCGTGGCTGAGTGCGCGCGGGGTACCAGGGATGGACGACGCCCGCGACCGCCTGATCACCGCCGCCCAGACCTACGTGCAAAACATTGGCCGCAACATCGTGCCCATCCTGCAAAATGCCCTGAATTCCACCGGCACCTTGCTGAGCGGCCTTCTCTCCATTGGCGGCATGGTGGGCCAGATTCTGCTGATTCTGCTCATGAGCATTTACCTGATGCTGGACTACAGCCGGGTCAACGCGGCGCTGCTGGCCATTTTCCCCCGGCCCTGGCAGCCGCGCGTGCTGGAATTCAGCGAACTGACCGGTACAGCGGTGGGCGGCTACGTGCGCGGACAACTACTGATTGCGGCGTTTATCGGCGTCTTCGTGTGGGTGGGCCTGACCCTGGTGGGCATTCCCAGCGCCGCGGCCATCGGCTTTCTGGCGGGGGCCTTTAATATCGTGCCGTACCTGGGGCCCATCATTGGCGCCACACCAGCGATTCTGCTGGCCCTCACGCTGCCCGGCGCGTGGCTGAAGATCGTCTTTGTGATCGTGGTCTTCGTGGCCGCCAACCAGATTGAGGGCAATTTCCTCAGCCCCTATATCCTCAGCAAGACCACCGATCTTCACCCCATCACCGTGCTGGTGGCCATCCTGATTGGCGCCTCGCTGCTGGGCTTTGCTGGCGCCCTGCTGGCCGTGCCCACGGTGGCCCTGGGCAAACTGGCCCTGCACCGCTACTACTATCCCAGCCGCATTTACACCGAAGGGCCGTAGCCCCCCTGATGTTCAGCCGACGCCGCCGGGCCTGGAGAGGTTTCCGGCGGCGTCGGCTGTGAAGTTTATGGACAGCGCGGCTGCGACGCCCACCTGCCCATGATCGGCCTAGTGCCGACCGAACGGCCTGTTCCCTGCCGGCCGCACCTCTTCAAGGACGCCGCCTCTGCCCGCTTGTGCTTTCGCCACCTCACCGCTCTACCAGACCCTCTGGATGGGCACGGCTGTCGGGCCTGCCTTTGTGCGGCGACTGTAGGGCACTGGGGCGGCCGGCACACCAGGGCTGCGGTCCGGCCCCGCCCCAGGCCCCCCTGCCTTCCTCTTTGCTTGATGCTGAGGAAAGACTGGTCTCCGCACCGCGGACCTATTTCAGCATCACCGCAGGGCGGTGGCGCTCGTATCGCTCGGCCACGGGGGCGGCCAGATGCACGCGGTTGCGCCCGGCGCGCTTGGCCTGGTACAGCGCTTCATCGGCGGCGTCCAGCAGCGTGGGGCCGTGCACGGGCGCGCCCATGACCGCCACACCCACGCTGACCGTGATGGGCAGCCCGGCCAGCGGCTCGCGCGACACCCGGCCGCGCAGCCGCTCGCAGAATTCCAGTGCGGCGGTTTCGTCGGGCAGGTGCAGCAGGCACAGGAACTCCTCGCCGCCGTAGCGCCCCACCACGCCGCCCGCTGGCTGGTGCGCCCGCAACTGCACCGCCAGCGCCCGCAGCACCTCGTCGCCCCGGGGGTGCCCGTGGTCGTCGTTGATGCGCTTGAAGTGGTCCACATCCACCAGGGCCGCCACCAGCCGGGGGCCGTCCATCGTGAGGGGCCCGGCCAGACCCTCCAGCGACAGCATCAGGGCGCGGCGGTTGGGCAGCCCCGTGAGCACATCGGTGTGGGCGTCGGCCATGGCCTGCCGGGCCAGCCGCGTGACCAGCGAGGAATGCCGCGTGGCCACCACCTGCGCCGCCAGCACCGCCAGGGTGGCCATCACCAGTTCGCCCAACGTGGTCATCAGGTAGCGCTGCGCGGCCCCGGTGCCCTGCGGCCACCACGCCAGCATGCACAGCACGAGGCCGCACAGCACCATAAAGTTCAGCCGCAGCGCCGCCATGCCGGGAAAGACCCAGGCATTGAGCATCAGGGCCACAATGGTCCACGGCAGGGTGGTGCTCAGCAGCGCCGCGCGGTCCCCAGCGGCCAGCGTGTGGTCGGCCAGCAGGGCGCCCAGGCGCAGCACCACAAAGCTGTTCAGCGCCGCCACCAGGGCCGTTTCGGTCCAGGCCAGCGGCAGCCGGGTCCAGCTCAGGACCGACAGCAGCGTCAGCACCACAAACAGCAGCGGCAGCGCGGCCTGATCAAAAGCGCCCAGATACGGGGACGCCGCGTGCAGCCACAGCGGCAGCCCCACCGCCAGGGCGCCGCCCGGCAACACCAGACGGCCCAGCAGCCGCCGTTCCCGGAAGGACAGATCCGCCGGGTCGGAACTCGCGCTCGGCGGCGCAGGGACGTGCATGGCCCAATCATACGGAGTTCTGCCGCCTTCGTATACTCAGTTCAGGCTGCGGCGCAGCCCTGGAAAGGCCGTCAGCACGCAGCGGGACCGGCGCGGTGGGCCACGCATGTCTGCCCCCTGCGCCACCAGACAGCCGTCACAAAAAGAACCGGAAGCTTTCGCTCCCGGTTCCTGTGGTCTATGGCCGAACTCAGACGAGTTCGATCAGGGCCATGGTCACGCCGTCGCCGCGGCGGGTGCCCACGCGCAGAATGCGGGTGTAGCCCCCCTGGCGGTCGGCGTACTTGGGCGCCACTTCGTCCATGACCTTGCGCACAACGGCGGTGTCCTGGATATCGCGGGCCACGAGGCGGCGGGCGTGCAGATCGCCGCCCTTGGCGGTGGTGATCAGCTTCTCAACGTAGGGGCGCAGCTCTTTGGCCTTGGTGAGGGTCGTCTGGATACGGCCCTCGCGCAGCAGGGCGGTGGCCTGGGCACGGGCCAGGGCCACGCGGCTGCTGCTGTTGCGGTTGAGCTTGCGACCGGCTTTACCGTGACGCATGGTGAATCTCCTTGGGGGGAAGTGGGGGGTGGGGCGTGGTCCGTGGGACAGAGGGGGCGCGGGCGGCAGGAAGCGGGGCGCGGGAAGAAACCTGGGCGAGGCCGGCAACTTCAGCGGGCTCTCTGCTCTAGACCCTTAGACGCTTTGACCCTGGACCTTTTCTCAGTCGCGCAGCGCCAGGCCAAACTGGGCCAGTTGCTGCTTGATTTCATCGAGGCTGCGCTCGCCAATGCCGGGCACCTTCTTCAGGTCGCGGTCGGACAGGGCGCACAGGGCGTCCACCGAGTCGATGCCTTCTTCCTTGAGGGAATGCAGCACGCGGGTGGTCAGGCCCAGGCCTTCGAGGGTCACGCGGGGCGTGTCCAGTTCGGCGGGGTAGTCGCCGGGGTTCAGGTTCACGCTGCCGGTGGCGGGCGGCAGGTCGTACACGTTGGGCGCGCTGGGCGCGGGGGTGTAGACCGGCTGCTGGTACTCAGGGGCGGCGGCCGGCAGGGTTTCCACGTTGCCGAACACGGTCAGTTCGTCGCGCAGAATCTCCACAGCCTTGTCCAGCGCGTCCTGGGGCCCGGTTGAGCCGTCGGTCCAGACGCGCAGAATCAGGCGGTCCAGGTCGGTCTGCTGGCCCACGCGGGTGTTTTCCACATGGTAGGCCACCCGGCGCACCGGCGAGAACACCGCGTCCACCGGAATGGAGTTGATGCGGTCCTTGGTGGCGTGCTTGTCGGCGGGCACGTAGCCTTCGCCTTCTTCCACGCGCACCTCCATCACCAGCTTGCCGTCTTCGGCCAGCGTGGCGATCACGAGGTCAGGGTTGACGATTTCCGCGTCGCTGGGGACCTCAAAGGCACTGGCGCGCACCACGCCCTCGCCCTGCGCGCGCAGGGTCAGGGTCTTGGGCCCGGGGGCGTGGAACTTCACCACGAGTTCCTTGAGGTTCAGGATGATCTGGATGACGTCTTCCTTGACGCCAGGGATGGTGGAGAACTCGTGCAGGACGTCCTCGATGTACACGCTGGTGACAGCTGTGCCCGGGATCGAGGACATCAGGATGCGCCGGATGGGGTTCCCGATGGTGACGCCGTAACCGCGCGTGAGCGGCTCCAGGACGAATTCGCCGTAGTCGCCGTCCACGCGGGCTTTGAGTTGAGGGCGCTTTTGATCCACTGGGGCCTCCTGATTTAGCGCGAGTAGTACTCGATGATGAAGTTCTCGTTGATGGGCAGGGCGAGGTCTTCACGCGCAGGCAGGCGGGAGAAGGTGCCCTTGAAGTTCTCGGCGTCCAGTTCGACCCAGGGGCTGACGCGGCGGCGCTTTTGCGCTTCCATGTTCTCCTGAATAAAGCCGATCTTGCGCGCCACTTCAGCAACGGTAATCTCGTCGCCGATCTTGACGCGGTAGCTGGGGATGTCCACGCGCTTGCCGTTGACCAGGATGTGGCCGTGGCCCACGAACTGGCGGGCCTGACGGCGGGTGCTGGCAAAGCCCATGCGGAACACCACGTTGTCCAGGCGGCGCTCCAGCAGCTGCAGGAACACGGTGCCGGTCACGCCGGGGACGTTGGCCGCTTCCTCGAAGAGGTTACGGAACTGCTTTTCGCCAATGCCGTACAGGCGGGCGAGCTTCTGCTTTTCGCGCAGGCGCACCGAGTAGTCGCTGGGACGGCCACGGCCACGGCGCTGGCCGTGCTGGCCGGGCGCGTAGGGGCGGCGGTCCAGATACTTCTGGACTTTCTCGGTCTCCGCGAGGTTGATGCCTTCGCGGCGGCTCTGCTTGGTAATGGAACCACGGAAACGACCCATGTTCAAATTCTCCTTGCGGTTGGCCGGTAACCGGCACAACCGGGTCTGCGGCCCTCTGGTGCCCGCTTCCGTCGCCTGTGGTGAGGCTTATGCCGCGCAGGGCAGGGGAAGCGGGACAGGTGGGCGCGCGCTGCGCGTTTAGGCGCGGAACTTCTTCTTGGGGCGGCAGCCGTTGTGGGGCACGGGGGTGTCGTCCATGATGGACTTCACTTCAATGCCCGACGCCTGAATGGCGCGGATGGCCTGCTCGCGGCCGGAGCCCGAGCCGCGCACAATCACGTCCACCACGTTCATGCCGAAGGTCTGCACGGCCTTTTTCACGGCGTCGGCGGCGGCCAGCTGGGCGGCGTAGGGGGTGCCCTTCTTGCTGCCCTTGTAGCCAATCGTGCCGCCGCTCGACCAGGCCACAGAGTTGCCTTCGAGGTCGGTGATGGTCACGATGGTGTTGTTGTAGCTGGCGTGCACGTACGCGCGGCCAGCGCTGATGTTGCGCCGGGCGCGGCGCGGGGTCTTGCCTTTGGTGCTCTTCGCCATGGCTTACTTCCTCGTGGCCTTTTTCTTACCGGCGACGGTCTTGCGCGGGCCCTTGCGGGTGCGGGCGTTCGTCTTGGTGCGCTGGCCGCGCACGGGCAGGCCGCGGCGGTGGCGCAGGCCACGGTAGGCGCCGATGTCCATCAGGCGCTTGATGTTCTGGCCCACTTCGCTGCGCAGGTCACCTTCGACCTTGTAGGTCTTCTCGATGGCCTCGCGCAGGGTGCTCTGCTCGGCTTCGCTGAGGTTCTTCACGCGGGTATCGGCATTGATGCCGGTGCGGGCCAGAACTTCCTTGGCACGGGTCAGGCCGATGCCATAAATGTAGGTCAGCGCGATTTCAACGCGCTTTTCGCGGGGCAGGTCAACGCCAGCAATACGCGCCATGCTTAACCCTGCCTCTGCTTGTGCTTGACGTTGGAGCAAATGACCAGCACGCGCCCGTGGCGGCGGATCACTTTGCAGTTGTCGCACATCTTTTTGACACTGCTGCGAACTTTCATTGCGTCCTCCTCGCGCCGCCGCGTCTGCCGTTCCATCATGAACAGCGACTGGCAGCGCTCGACCCCCGGCCTGCCGTCTGCGGGCAGGGAATCTGTTGGGTTGCGGCCTGTTACTTGCGGTAGACGATGCGCCCGCGCGTTGTGTCGTACGGACTGATCTCCAGAACCACGCGGTCCCCCGGCAGAATACGGATGTAATGAATCCGCATCTTGCCGCTGATGTAAGCCAGGATGTCGTGCCCCGTATCGAGTTTCACCCGGAAGGTGGTGTTGGGCAGCGCCTCTTCCACCACGCCCTCGGCCCGCACGGTATCGGACTCTTCCTTCTTACGCTTTTCCCGCTGTTCCGGCATCTTTCGTCTTGCCACGCAACCTCCAGGCCTGATACAAGCCAAACGTAAAGGTATCATGGGCATGAAGGAAACGGCAAGGTGGGCGGCGACCCCAGAGGACCGGATGTCAGGGGGGCCCGTAGGTGTCCTCTGACTCTGGACACAGGCCAGGCTCAGGTTCTGGAAAGATCACCTGGCCCGTCCGGGACGCTGTGCAGTCGGTGAGGCGTACTGCACTGGGCGCAGGGTCCGCTTGACGTCGCTCTCAGCCACCCGTTGCCGGAACGCCCAGTGGACGGTCCAGCCTGTGCCCCGGCTTCTCCCCTTTCCCTACCACACCGCTGTCAGGCGCACGCCGAAGCGGCGCCCACTGCTCACCTCGGCGGCCACGCTGTAGCTGCCCACGCGGTACTCGATTTCGCCGTAAGGCCCCGCGCCTTCGCCCCAGCGGTAACCTGCCCCCAGGCGCAGGGGGCGGCCCTCGCCGCTCTGCCAGGGCAGCGCCGCACGCAGGCCCAGCTGGGTGCCGGCGCGGTCCTGCGCCGCTGTCAGCTGCACGTAGTCAGCGGGAATAAGGGTGCCGCCCCAGGCCCAGTACCAGCCGCCGTCCACCCGGCTGGCCCGCGCCCAGACCTCGCCGTAGCCGCCCAGGGCCAGCGCGCCGCCCACCAGTGGCCCCCCCGAGTCCAGGCCCGCCGCCAGCGTGACCGGCGCAAGGTTCAGCGCCGCGCCCACGCCGGTGTAGACCCCCTGCCCGGGGCCTACCCCCCGGCGGGCCGCCAGATTTACGCTCCAGCGTCCCTCACGCCACGCCAGCCGGGTGTCGCGCTCGCCGCGCCACGCCGCGCTGATCAGGCCATTGCCCAGCAGCTCATAATGGGCAGCGTTCCAGGTGCGCGGCGGCGCGGCCAGGGGATGCGGCTGGCCCAGACCGTCCAGCGCGGGCAACAGCATGCCAGCCGCCAGCAGCGGCATGCGGGCGTCCAGGCCCCAGCGGGTGCGTATGGGCAGCAGCGTGTCGTCCCAGGGGGTGATGGCCGGGGCAGGCAGCGCCATCGGGTCAGTGCGGGTCAGGGGCGGCGGGCCCCCGGCCACCCCGCAGTTTAGACCCTGGCGCGCGGCTTCGCGGCGCACCCGGGCGTCGTGGCGGTTCAGGGGATAGGCCACGCACTGCACGTCGTCGGCCTGATCCTGGGCGCTGGGGCCCAGTTCCCGCCGCAGCCCCCCTGGGCTCAGGTCCGCCAGCGCCGCGTGTGAATGCGAGTGCGTGCCCACCTCCCAGCCTGCCGCGCGCAGTTCGGCCACCTGCGCGCGGGTCAAGCTGCCCGGCTGGTCCAGGCGCGACCAGATCACGTAGGCGGTGCCGGGCACCCCCAGTTCGCGCAGCACTGGAAAGGCCAGCTGGTAGACGCTTTCAAAGCCGTCGTCGAACTGAATGACCGCGACCCGTTCCCCGGCCGGGGCGCGGGCGGCCTCGCTGGAGGTCACAAAGCGGTAGCCCAACCGCCGCAGGGTCTCCACCCGCCGCCGCAGGGCGTCCGGCGAGATGCCCAGCGAGGCCCCGGTGGCCGCGCCCACTTGATGAAACACCAGCACCATTGGCTTGGCCTGGGCAGGGGCCGCCATGGTCAGCGCCGCCGCCGCGCCCACACACAGCGCCGCACGCGGCCAGGGGCGAAAGCGGAACAGGTGGGCCAGCAGATGAGAAAGCATAACGTTCGTTAAAGAAGATAGCCCGGGCGAAGTGCCGAATGGTGAATGGGTCAGTTCCGCCCTTGGGGGGCGGTGGGGGCATAGCTGGCAAAGCCGCCGCTCTCCATGTTAGGAAAGCGGCGGCCTTTGGGGCAGAGCTCAGTGCAGGCCAGACAGGATGCGGCTATACACCTCATCCATGGGACCCACGCCGTCCACCCGGTAGAGGTGGCCGCGCGCCGAGTAGTAGTCAATCAGCGGCTGGGTCTGCTCGCGGTAGATGTCCTGGCGGCGGCGGGCCACTTCCTCGGTGTCGTCGCTGCGCACTGCCTCGCCCCGGGCCGCGGCCTGGCGGCCCCGCTCCACGATGCGGCCAATCAGCACCTCGTCGGGCACTTCCAGCAGCGGCACCGCGCTCACCGGGGCGCCCAGTTCTTCCAGCAGCATGTCCAGGGCCTGCGCCTGGGCGGTGGTGCGGGGAAAGCCGTCAAAGATCACGCGCACCGGCTCCATGTCGGCCAGCTTGTCGCGGATCAGGGCAATCAGAATCTCGTCGGGCACCAGCTGGCCCGCGTCCAGAATGGGCCGCACCTGCTGGCCCAGCTCGGTGCCGCGCGAGACGTGGTCGCGCAGAATGTCGCCGGTGCTGATCTTGACGAGCCCCTTGTCCTGCGCCAGCCGCTCCGCCTGGGTGCCCTTGCCCGCGCCGGGCGGCCCCAGGAAGATCACGACGTTGTGTTTGGCTTGAGTCACGTTTCCTCCGTTCACACTTCAGCATAGTGGCTCAGTGCGCGTTTCGGGCAGGCCTGCATGGCCCGCCCCTGTTCCTGCCGGGGGAACGAAGCCCAGCAGGAGGCCCAAGCGAAAGCCGCCCCCCGAAGCGGAGGGCGGCCAAGCCGGACCAAACTCAGTTGTCGCGGTTCATGCGGCCGCGAATGCGGCCCTTGGAGATAAAGCCGTCGTAACGTCTGACGGTCAGTTGGGCCTCAAGCTGCTTCAGTGTTTCGAGGGCCACACCCACGATGATCAGCAGGCCGGTGCCACTGAACTGGAAGGTGCTGATGCCCGTCCAGCGCTGAACGAGCTGCGGCACCACAGTCAGCACGACCAGGAACACCGCGCCCCACAGGCTCAGGCGACCGCTGATGGTGCCCAGGAACTCGGCGGTGGGCCCACCCGGCCGCACGCCCGGGATAAAGCCCCCGGCCTCGCGCAGTTGCTCAGCGATGCGTTTGGGATCAAACTGCACGCTGTTGTACAGGTACGTGAACCCAAAGATCAGCAGGGCTTCAAGCGCAATGTACAGCGGCTGCCCAAAGGTCAGGTACGTTTGGATAAACGCGTTGACCCCAGGCGCGCGGGTGGCCGTGGCGCTGGCGATCAGGTTAGGAATGATCAGCATGGCGCTGGCGAAGATCACCGGAATCACGCCAGCCTGGTTCACCTTGATGGGCAGCCAGGTGGCCTGTCCGGCCCCGCGCGCCTGCCCGGCGGCGCCGCCGCGCGCCCGGGCGTAGGTGACGGGCACCCGGCGCTCGGCCTGGTACACGTACACGATGCCCGCGATGGTCACCAGAATCACGCCCACAAAGGCCAGCAGGCGCAGCGGCCAGTTGCCGTCGCCGCCGTCGGTCTGAATCAGCTTCGCTGTGTTGGCGATCTCGCGGGGGTACATGGCGATGATCCCGGCCGTGATGATCAGCGAGATGCCGTTGCCCACGCCCACCTCGGTGATGCGCTCGCCGATCCACATGGTGAAAGCCACGCCGGCCACCTGGGTCAGCACCATCACCAGAATGGTGAACAGGCCGGGCTCCCAGCCCACCGCAATAAAGCTGGGGTTCGAGGAAATGTACGAGGCAAAAAACAGCGCCTGCACGGTCCCCAGCGCCACCGCGGCGTAGCGGGTGTACTGGTTGATCTTCTTGCGCCCCTCTTCCCCTTCCTTGGAGAGCTTTTCCAGGGCGGGAATGGTGGTCGTCATCAGCTGGATCACGATGCTCGCCGTGATGTACGGCAGCACGCCCAGCGCGAAAATCGAGAACTGCGAAAGATTGCCGCCCGAGATCATGCTGATCAGGCCAAACAGCCCCGCCGAGTCGGCGTTACTCAGCGCGGCGCCGTTCACCCCCGGTGTGGGAATGCTGCTCCCCAGCCGGTACACGGCGAGGAGCAGCAGGGTGAACACAATCTTCCGCCTCAACTCCGGAATCCGGAATGCGTCGCGGAAGGCGCGCAGCATTTATTCCGCCTTCTCGGCTTCGGTTGCTTCGGGCAGGATCACTTTGCCGCCGGCCGCTTCCACGGCCTTCACGGCGCCTTCGCTGGCGGCGTCCACGTGAATGGTCAGGGCGCGGGTCACTTCGCCGCTGCCCAGCAGCTTCACGGGGCGGTTCTTGCGGCGCACCAGGCCCGCGAGTTCCAGCACGTTGCGGTCAATGGTGGCGTCTTCAATGTTCGCCAGCTGCGCGAGGTTCACCACTTCGAAGGTGGTGCCCACGTTGTTGAAACCACGCTTGGGCAGGCGGGCAATCAGGCGGCTGCGGCCACCCTCAAAGAAGCTGCCCTTGCCAGCGCCGCTGCGCGACTTCTGGCCCTTGTGACCACGGCCGGCGGTCTTGTCGGTGCCGCCGGGGCCACGGCCCACGCGCTTGCGGTTCTTGCGGCTGCCCGTGTGGGGCGTCAGTTCGTGGAGTTTCATTCCTGGACCTCCAGGAGGTGCTTGACGGTGTTCACCATGCCGCGGATGGCCGGGCTGTCATTCAGTTCACGGCTGTCGCCGATCTTTCTCAGGCCCAGCGCCTTGACGGTCTGCACCTGGTTTTCCGGGCGACCGATGACACTGCGCTTCAGGGTAATTTTCACTGGGCGCCTCCGGTGGGCTGCACCTCGCCGCGCAGGGCGCGGACCTGCTTGGCGGTGCGGAGGTTCTTCAGGCCATCGAACACGGCGTACGCCACGTTCACCTTGTTGCGGCTGCCCAGTTCCTTGGACAGCATGTTGGTGATCCCGGCCAGTTCGGCAATGGAGCGGGGCACGGTGCCCGCGATCACGCCGGTACCGGGGCCAGCGGGCTTGAGCAGCACGCGGCTGGTGCTGTTCTCCCCCACGATGTCGTGGGGAATGGTGCCGTTTTCCACCGGCACGGTGATCATGTTCTTGCGGGCAATGCTCTTGGCCTTTTCAATGGCCACGGGCACTTCCTTGGCCTTGCCAATCCCCATGCCCACGCGGCCGTTGCGGTCGCCCAGGATCACCAGCGCGGCGAAGCGGAAGCGGCGGCCACCCTGGTAGGTCTTGGAGGTGCGGTTGACAAAGAGCATCTTCTCTTCGAATTCGCTGCTCTCGCGCTCCACGTTGCGGTCGTTACGACGATTAAAAGTCAAGGCCACCCTCCCGCGCCGCGTCTGCCAGCGCCTTCACGCGTCCGTGGTACTTGTAGGCGCCACGGTCAAACACCACTTTGGTCACGCCCTTGGCGCTCGCTGCCTCGGCCAGGGCCTTGCCCACGGCGGCGGCGGTGTCGGTCTTGCTGCCCGTCTTGACAGCGGCGCTGGTGGCGGCGGCCACCGTAATGCCCTTGCTGTCGTCGATGATCTGGGCGTAGATGTGCTTGCTGGAGCGGTACACGCTGAGGCGCAGACGCTCGCCAGCGGCCTGCCGCACCTTGCGGCGGGCGCGCAGCTTGCGGCGCACGGTCGTCTGGGTCGCCATTATTTCTTCCCTTTGCCGCCGGTGGCACCAGCCTTACCGGCCTTGAGGCTGATCTTCTCGCCAACGAAGCGCACGCCCTTGCCGTGGTAGGCGTCAGGCTTGCGCACCTTGCGCACGTTCGCGGCCACCTGACCGACGAGCTGCTTGTCAATGCCAATCACGTCAATCTTGGTGGGTTCGGGCACGGCAAAGCTCACGCCAGCGGGGGGCTCAATGATGACGGGGTGGCTGAAGCCGATGGCCAGCTCCAGGGCCTTGCCGCTCATCTTGGCGCGGAAACCCACGCCCTTGAGTTCCAGGTTGATGGTGTAGCCCTCGCTGACCCCCTTGACGGCGTTGGCCACCAGGGTGCGGGTCAGGCCGTGCAGGGCGCGGTGGCGCTGCTGGTCGCTGGGGCGCTCCACGATGAGCGTGTCGCCCTCGTGCTTGATGGTCAGTTCGCTGTTGTAGGGAACGGTCAGTTCGCCTTTGGGCCCCTTGACCTTGAACACGCCGTCTTGGGCGCTCAGGGTCACGCCGCTGGGCACGGCGATGGGCATTCTTCCGATACGGGACATAGCTGTCCTCCTTTGCCTTAAATTCGCTTGCGCGAGGTCAGGTGGGTGTGCGGGGTGATGCGGGGCTTCTGGATTACCAGAGAACGCAGATCACTTCGCCGCCGACGCCCTGCTTGCGGGCTTCGCGGTCGGGCAGCAGGCCCTTGCTCGTGGACACCACGGCCAGGCCCAGGCCACGCTGAATGCGGGGCAGGTTCTCGGCGCTCACGTACGCGCGGCGGCCAGGGCGGCTGATGCGCTCGATGTGCTTGATGACCTGCTCGCGCTTGGCGCCGTACTTCAGGGTCAGGCGCAGCACGTCAAACTTCTGGCCTTCAGGGCGCACGCGCTCGGCGGACGCCACGTAGCCTTCGGCCACGAGCAGCTTGGCGAGTTGCTCCTTGAACTTGGAGGCCGGGATGTCCACGGTCTCCTTGTGGGTGCGCGTCGCGTTGCGGATGCGCGTGAGCATATCGGCGATGGGATCACTCAACATGTAGCCTCCAGGTGGGCTGGTGTTGATCCGGGCTGGTTCCTGCACGCAGGCCTGCTCCCGGCAGGTGGCCCGGCCCCAGGCAAAGCTGGCGGACGGGCGCGCGTCTCCCCAAGTCGAATGTGGGCCCCAAGGCGGGGCGCGTCTTCTGTTGGGTCTTTTCCTCCGCCGGACGATCACAAGTCAAAGTGGCCTGTTCGTCTCCGGGGGGCACTGCGCCGGGGCCTGAACAATGTCAAGACACGGCAATTGAGAAGTGTAACAGGCGGCCCAGGAAAAGGCAATGAAGGTCTTTGCAGAGGGGGGCCGCTACAGTCGCGGGTCCTCACGGCAAACCCCCACCTTTCCCCCGGAGACCGCATGAAAAAACCCCTGCTCTTTCTCGCCCTGACCGGCCTGCTGACCGCCTGTGTGCCCGGCTCCCTGCGCCACGTCTTTGGCAACAGCTGGGAGAACGAAGCGCTGGTGCAACTGGTCGGCCAGAACATCAGCGTGGTGACTGCCCGCGTGAAGACCTCGCAGGAACGGAACCTGCTGGGCCAGCCCAAGTACGTGATTCGCAACTGCCAGTACAGCGGGCGCACGGTGGCCTACCAGAACGCCAGCGGCACCGTCTACGCCGAGCGCGAGGTGCGCTGCGGCAACAGTGTGTTCCTGACCGACCAGAAAAATGTCATCACGGCCTACTACGAAGAGGGCGATCCTGACTTCGTTCCCTATCTCCTCGATACGTTTGCCGACGTTCTCCAGAAAGCGAAGAAGTAGCCCACAAGCCATCAAAAAACCCCCTCGCACTGGAGGGGGCTTTTTTGGGCTGGGTCTTACCAGCTGGCTTTCTTCACGCCGGGCAGTTCGCCCTTGTGCGCCATCTCGCGGATGCAGATGCGGCACATGCCGAAGAAGCGGTAGTAGCCACGGGCGCGGCCACAGCGGGAGCAGCGGTTGTAGTTCTGCACGGCAAACTTATGGCCGCGGGCTGCTTTCACAACTTTCGAGGTATTCGCCATAACGCTTCCTTATTTCCGGAACGGGAGGCCCATCGCCTGCAGCAGCGCGCGGGCTTCCTCGTCGGTCTTGGCGGTGGTGACAATCGTGATGTCCATGCCGCGCACCTTGTCCACCATGTCGTAGGTGATCTCGGGGAAGATCAGCTGCTCCTTGATGCCCAGGTTGTAGTTGCCACGGCCGTCAAAGGCGTTGGGGTTTACGCCCTTGAAGTCACGGATGCGGGGCAGGCCAATGTTGATCAGCTTCTCCAGGAACACGTACATGCGCTCGCCGCGCAGCGTGACCTTCAGGCCCACGGGCATGCCCTGGCGCAACTTGAAGTTGGAGATGCTCTTTTTCGCCTTGGTGACGATGGGCTTTTGCAGGGTGATCAGGCCCAGTTCCTTGGCGGCCTTGTCAATGGCCTTGCTGTCTTCCTTGCTGGAGCCCAGGCCCTCATTGATCACGATCTTCTCAATGCGGGGGGCGGCCATCACGGAGGTGTAACCGAACTGCTGCACCAGGCTGGGGCGCACCTGTTCGTTGTATTTGGCCTTGAGGGTCTGCATGTTGCCTCGCTTCGCGCGGTGTGGGCCGCGCGGGGCACCCCTTAGGCGGGTGCCCCTGAAAGGGTCTTAGTCGATGGTCTTGCCGCTGGCCACAGCCACGCGGACTTTCTTGCCGTCCACGATCTGCTTGCGCACGCGGGTGGCCTTGCCGGTTTCGGGGTCCACGAGGGCCACCTTGCTGGCGTGCAGGGCCAGCTCGCGCTGCTCCTGGCCGCCCTGGGGGTTGGCGGGGCTGGGCTTGACGTTCTTGGTGACCAGGTTCACGCCTTCCACCACGACCTTCTGGTCGCGGGGCAGCGCAAGCAGGACCTTGCCGCTCTTGCCTTTGTGCTTGCCGCTCAGAACGATGACGGTGTCACCCTTCTTGACGTGCAGCTTGTCGTTGTGGTGGCTACCGGCGCTGGGACGGGGCATTACAGCACCTCCGGGGCCAGGGACACGATCTTCATGAAGCGGCGGTCGCGCAGCTCGCGGGCCACCGGCCCGAAGACGCGCGTGCCACGGGGCTCGCCCTGGTTGTTGATGATGACGGCGGCGTTCTTGTCAAAGCGGATGGTGCTGCCGTCGGCACGCTTGATGGCGTGGCTGGTACGCACGACCACGGCCTTGACCACGTCGCCGGCCTTCACGGTGCCGCGGGGAGCCGCGTCCTTGACGGAGGCCACGATGATGTCACCCACATGGGCGTAGCGCTTGTTGCCGCCGCCGCCGGTGGTGAGACCCTTGCCGCCGATACCGCTGTTCAGCACGCGGATGCACATGATTTCGCGCGCGCCGCTGTTGTCCGCCACGTCCAGGCGGGACTGGGGCATGATCATGCGTTACCGCCTCCCTCTGTCTCCACAGCGGTGGTCTCGATGCCACGGGGGCGCTCGATCAGCTTGGTGACCTTCCAGGTCTTGGTCTTGCTGATGGGGCGCACGGCGATGATCTCCACGCGGTCACCCACCTTGTATTCGTTGTTCTCGTCGTGGGCCGCGTACTTGTGGCTGCGGGTCACGACCTTGCCGTACAGAGGGTGAGCAAACTTGCGCTCGACCTTGACGCTGACCGTCTTGTCGGCCTTGTCGCTCACGACGACGCCCGTAAAGGTCTTCTTCATGCCTGCTCTCCCTGCTTCTTACTCAGCTCAGCGCGGATGGTGTTGAGCTGGGCCACTTCGCGGCGAAGCTGCTGCACGCGGTGCGGCTGGGCCAGGGTGCCCATGGCGGCCTGGAAGCGCAGCTCCATCAGTTCTTTCTTGCGGCTGTCGATCTCGCGGGCGAAATCTTCGGCCCCCAGATTACGCATGTCACTGGGCTTCATCGTAAACCTCGCGCTTGACCATCTTGGTCTGGATGGGCAGCTTGTGGCCGGCCAGGCGGAAGGCCTCTTTGGCCTGCTCCTCGGTCACGCCGCTCACCTCGAACATGACGCGCCCGGGTTTGACGACGCTCACCCAGTACTCCACGGCACCCTTACCCTTACCCATTCGGGTTTCGGCGGGCTTCTTCGTCACCGGCTTGTCGGGGAAGATACGGATGTAGATCTTGCCCCCACGGCGGAAGTGACGGCTCATCACGATACGGCAGGCCTCGATCTGGTTGCTCTTGATCCAGGCGGGTTCCAGGGCAATCAGGCCGAAGTCGCCGAACGCGACGTAGTCGCCGCCCTTGGCGTCACCGGTCATCCGGCCACGGTGCTGCTTACGGAACTTGGTGCGCTTCGGAAGAAGCATCATTCACCTCCGGGGCGGCGCCGCGCGGCGGGGCGGCGGCGGTTGGGACGGTCACCGTCTTCGCGGCGGCGCTCGTCGTTGCGGCGCTGGGGACGCGCGAAGGTTTCGGTGCGGCCACCAATGACTTCACCGGTAAAGACCATCACCTTGATGCCTAAGCTTCCGTAGGTGGTCTCGGCGCGGGCGGTGCCGTAGTCAATGTCGGCGCGCAGGGTGTGCAGGGGCACGCGGCCTTCGCGCACCATTTCGGTACGGGCCTGCTCGGCGCCGCCCAGACGACCGGCCAGGATGATCTTGACGCCACGGGCGCCCGACTCCATCACGCGCTGCGCGGCCTGCTTCATGGCGCGGCGGAACGCAAAGCGGCGCTCGATCTGCTCGGCGATGCGCAGGGCCACCAGGGGCGCGCTGATGTTGGGGTTGGGGATTTCCGCGACGTTCACAGCCACGGTCCCGGCCGACACCAGACGCTCGATGTCCTGGCGCAGCTCCTTGATGCTCTCGCCGCCCTTGCCGATCACGATGCCCGGCTTGGCCGCGCTGATGATCACGTTGACCTGCTGGCCAGCGCGCTCGATCTCAATGCGGGCGATGCCGGCCGCGTTGAGCTTCTTCTGCACCAGCTTGCGGATCTTCTCGTCTTCCTTCAGCAGGCCGGCGTACTGCTTCTTACCGGCGTACCAGCGGCTGTTCCAGCCACGCGTGATGCCGAGGCGGAAGCCGTTGGGGTTGATCTTGTTGCCCATTATTTGGCTCCCTTCTCGCCCACGATGATGGTGATGTGGCTGGTGCGCTTCTTGATGATGTTGGCGCTGCCGCGTGCCCGGGGAATCAGGCGCTTGAGGGTGGGGCCCGCGTCCACGTAGGCGGCGGTGATCACCAGACGGTCTTCGAGCATCTGGTCGTTGTGCAGCGCGTTGTGCTTGGCGCTGTTCAGCACCTTGGCCACAGGCTCGGAAGCGGCGCGGGGGATGAAGCGCAGCAGGTCTTCGGCGTCACGCACGCTCTTGCCACGGATCACGTCCACGACCAGGCGCACCTTGCGGGGGCTCATGCGCACGTACTTGGCCACGGCGTAGCCGGGCTTACGCAGCTTGACTTCCTGCTTGCGCTGCTTCTTGTTGCGGAATTCAGGAGCGGTCATTTCTTCTTGCTCCCCTTGGCGTTCTTGTCGGCGCCGTGGCCACGGTAGTTGCGGGTGGGGCTGAACTCACCCAGCTTGTGGCCGATCATCTGCTCGGACACGAACACCGGCACATGCTGCTTGCCGTTGTGCACGGCAATCGTGTGGCCGATCATCTCGGGCACGATGGTGGAGCGGCGGCTCCAGGTCTTGATGACGCGCTTGTCTTTGCGCTCGTTCTGGGCGTCCACCTTCTTCAGGAGGTGGTCATCCACGAATGGGCCTTTTTTCAGGCTGCGGGGCATGGTCTACCCTCCTTACTTCCCGCCGCGGCGGGTGATGATGAAGCGGTCCGAGATCTTGCGCTTCTTGCGGGTCTTCAGGCCCTTGGCGGGCTGACCCCAGGGGCTGACAGGCTGACGGCCTGCGCCGGTGCGGCCTTCACCACCGCCGTGGGGGTGATCCACGGGGTTCATGGCGCTGCCGCGCTGGTGCGGCTTCTGGCCCAGCCAGCGGCTGCGGCCGGCCTTACCCAGCACGATGTTCTTGTGCTCGGCGTTGCCCACGGTGCCCAGGGTGGCGTAGCACTCGGAGTGAATGCGGCGCAGTTCGCCGCTGGGCAGGCGCAGGATCACGTAGTCGCGCTCCTTGCCCTGCACCTGGATGGAGGTGCCGGCCGAGCGGGCGATCTGGGCGCCCTTGCCGGGGACCAGTTCCACGCTGTGTACCACGGCGCCCACGGGCACGAAACGCAGCGGCAGCGCGTTGCCCAGCTTGGGCTCGGCTTCGGGGCCCGCGTTCACGGTGGCGCCGACCTGCAGGCCCTCGGGGGCCAGGATGTAGCGCTTCTCGCCGTCGGCGTAGTGCAGCAGGGCGATGCGGGCGCTGCGGTTGGGATCGTACTCAATGGCAGCGACCTTGGCGGTCACGCCCGCCTTGTCGCGGCGCTTGAAGTCGATGATGCGGTACAGGCGCTTGTGGCCCCCGCCGATGAAGCGGCTGGTGATGCGGCCACGGTTGTTACGGCCACCGGTCTTGGGCAGCGCTTCGGTCAGCGCCTTTTCGGGGCGCTTCTTGGTCAGTCCACTGAAGTCCGCAGTCGTCATCTGGCGACGGCTGGGGGTGTAGGGACGGTATTTCTTGACGGCCATGTCTCAGATCTCCTTAGGCCTGGCCCTCAAGGGCGGCAATAGTCTGGCCCTCGGCGAGACGCACAATGGCCTTCTTGCGGTCAGCGCGCTGTCCGAAGAACTTGCCCACGCGCTTGCGCTTGCCGGGCACGTTCATGGTGCTGATGCCGATCACGGTCACGCCGAACGCCTGCTGAATGGCGCTCTTGATTTCCGTCTTGCTGGCCTTGGGGCTGACCCAGAAGCTGTAGACGCCGCGCTCCATGCCCGCGTACGCCTTCTCGCTCACCACAGGCGCCTGGATGATGTCGTAGTGGCTCATGCCTCTTCCCCTTCCTGTTCGTCCTGGGCGGGCTCCAGCACCACGGCGTCAATGACCAGGCGGTCGTGGCGCAGCACGTCGTAGGCGTTCAGGCCGGCGACGGGCAGCACGGTGGCCCAGGCCACGTTGCGCGCGGCCTGACGGGCCTGCAGGTCGTCGGTCACGATCAGGACGCGCTCGGTGCCGTCCATACCGTTATCCTTGGCCCAGCTCACAAAGCCCTTGGTCTTGCCGTCGAGGCCAAAACCGTCCACGGCCACCAGCTTGCCGGCTTCCTGGCGCGCGGCCAGGGCCATGGCCAGACCCAGCTGACGGACCTTGCGGGGCAGGGTGTAGCTGTAGCTGCGGGGCTTGGGCCCGAAGGCCACGCCGCCGCCCACGAAGGTGGGCACGCTGCGGTCGCCGTGACGGGCGTTACCGGTGCCCTTCTGGGAGAACATCTTCTTGCCCGTGGCGCTCACCTGCGCGCGGGTCTTGGTGCTGGCGGTGCCACGGCGGCGGCTGGCCAGCTGCCAGGTCACCACGTCGTGCAGCACGCCCTTGTTCACTTCCGGCAGGTCGAGGTCAATGGTGCGCCCCCCGTTCTGGCCGATGACGTTGATCTGCGCCATGTCTTACTTGCCTCCCTTGGCGGCCTGGCGCAGCACCACGAGCCCACCGTTGGCGCCGGGAATCGCACCCTTGACCAGGATGATGTTCTCGTCGGCGCGGATCTCGACCACTTCCAGGTTCTGCACGGTGATGCGCTCCATGCCCATGTGGCCGGCCATGCGCTTGCCCTTGTACACGCGGCCCGGGGTCTTGCGCTGACCGATCGAACCGGGGCGGCGGTGCCACTTCTTGGAACCGTGGCTGGCGGGACCACCCTTGAAGTTCCAGCGCTTCATGACGCCCTGGGTGCCCTTACCCTTGCTGGTGCCGGTCGCGTCGATCTTCTCGCCTTCAGCGAAGATGTCCACGTTCACGGTGTCGCCTTCAGGAGCAAAGCCACGGAACTCGCGCAGGAAACGCACAGGCGAGACGCCGTACTTCTTGAAGTGGCCAGCCTGGGGCTTGTTCACGCTCTTCTCGCGCTTGGGCGCGTAGCCAATCTGCACGGCCTCGTAGCCGTCGGTCACGGCGGTCTTGCGCTGCACGACGGGGCAGGGGCCCGCCAGCACCACCGTCACGGGAATGGCCTTGTCGCCCTTCCAGATCTGGGTCATGCCCACTTTGGTGCCGAGGATGCCCTTCATGCGCGGCCTCCCACCGTCTTGATCTCGATGTCCACGCCGGTAGGCAGGTCGAGGGTCATGAGGCTGTCGATCGTCTTCTTGGTGGGGTTCATGATGTCCACCAGACGGTTGTGGGTGCGGATTTCGAAGTGCTCGCGGCTGTCCTTGTTCACGAACGGCGAACGCAGCACGCAGAAGCGGCGGATGCGGGTGGGGAGGGGCACGGGGCCGCTCACGTCCGCGCCGGTGCGGCGCACGGTGTCCACAATCTTGCTCGCGGACTGGTCCAGCGCCTTGTGGTCAAAGCCACGCAGTTTAATGCGGATCTTCGGGGCAACCATGTCTA
>NZ_JAIQXV010000017.1 GCF_020166415.1 Deinococcus multiflagellatus | reverse complement strand
ATGACCCGGACCTGAAAAGCCTCGGGCCCCTGCAACGCTGCGCAGGGGCCCGAGGGGTCTATGCCTGGGGCGACAAAGAGCGGTCCTCCGTTCTGCCCAGGGGAAGAAAACACCCTCCTCAGCTTCACGCCAACCGCCCTCTGCCGCGGTCACTCGCTTCCTTCGCCCCACATGACCTGCGGGGTTCACCTTCAGGTCATGGGGTGACCGCTGTCAGTGTTGCGCCACCGGCACCCGGTCCAGCGCGCGCAGCACGTCGTCAATCAGATCGGCCGGGTCTTCGATGCCCACACTCAGACGCACGAGGCCCGGGGTCACGCCCTGGCGCAGCAGGGCCTCGTCGCCCAGCAGGGCGTGGGTGGTGCTGGCCGGGTGGCAGATCAGGCTTTCCACGTCGCCCAGGCTCACGGCCTGCGTGAACAGCCGCAGTTCATCGGCAAAGGCCATCGCGGCGGCGCGGGATGCCAGTTCCACGCTCACCAAGCCGCCGTAGCTGCTCATCTGGCGGGTGGCGACCTCGTGCCCGGGGTGGTCCGGCAGGCCGGGGTAGAGCACGGTCTTCAGGCCGGGGTGACCCTGCAGGGCCCGGGCCAGGGCCTGCGCGCCCTCGCAATGGGCGGCCATGCGCAGGGGCAGGGTCTTCATGCCGCGCAGGAACAGGTACGCCTCGAACGGCCCCAGCGAGGCGCCCACATGCCGCAGCCCCACGCCTCGCAGTTCGGCCAGCAGGTCCGCGCGGGCCGCCACCACGCCGCCAATGGCGTCGCCGTGACCACCCAGGTACTTGGTGGCGCTGTGCATCACCAGATCAATGCCGTGCTCGGCGGGCCGCGTCAGGGCCGGGGTGCTGAAGGTGTTGTCCACCACCGTCAGGGCCCCCGCCGCCTGCGCCGAGCGCGCCACCCAGCCCAGGTCCACGATGTTCAGGCGGGGGTTGGTGGGCGTTTCCACCCAGATCAGGCGGGTCTTGGGCCCTATCAGGGCGTCCATCGCCGTTTCGTCGGCGGCCTCGTGGACCACCACGCCGAACTTCGTGGCCACCTCGTGCAGGAAGCCGGTGGTGCCCCCGTACAGCGGCGCCACGAAAATCACCTCGTCGCCGGGCTGCAGCAGGGTCAGGCACACAGCCGAGACCGCGCCCATGCCGCTGGCAAAGGCCACCGCGTCGTCCAGCCCTTCCAGGTCGGCCAGCTTGCGCTCGAAGGCGCGCACGGTGGGGTTGGTCAGGCGTGAGTAGAAATAGCCCTCTTCCTGCCCAGCGAACAGCCGCTCACCGCGGGCCGCGTTGCCGTAGCCGAACGTGCTGGTGGCGTAGATGGGGGTGGCGTGGGCGCCTGTGGCTGGGTCCAGGCCGTGTCCGGCGTGGACAGCACGCGTCCGAAACGCCTGTCTAGGGTTGTGTGCCATACCCACACTGTACGGCAGAGTCGTGAACAAACGTTTGTTTTCTGTGGGGTGTCCGGGGAGGCCGATCACCCACTGGTCTCAGGAGCAGGGGCTGCCTGGCAACGGCGCCAGGGAGGGCGTTTGCCCTAGCGGTGCCTTTAGGCAGAGCCCGGGCTTCAGGAGCGCCTCTGGCCAGCCAGTTCCCGGAACTGCTGCACGGCGGCATTCGTCACAGCCGTCCTCAGCTCGCCCACAGCGGCTGGGCAGGAAGATGCAGAGGAGTACTGCGAACTGCCGCCCATTTCTGGAACATCCAATTCCTTCCTGGCTGTTCCCCGTCTTCGGCGCTGTGCCAGCCCAAGGCCCGGGCATCCGTCCCTTTTCCCTCTCTGCGGCGCCGCTCTGCGCGTCCCTCCGGTCGGAAAAACACCGGGATACGGTACGGCGTTTCTGGCAAGTCGTCTGAAGGGCCGGGTCAGCTGTTGTCGTGGCGGGCCACCCCATGCAGAAAGTCGGCGACATGCTGCGCGGGGTCAAAATGGGTCTCTACCTCAAACACTTCGCCCAGCAGGAAGATTTTGCCGGCCATAGGGCCCATGAAAGTGGCCATCAGGTCCTCGGGGGTGCGGCCTGGAAAGTGCCCCGCTTCCTGGTAATGCACGAAGAGGCCGCGCAGGCTGCGCAGCAGGGTCTGGCGCAGCGGCGCCGAGGCTTTGCGCAGCGCCGGGGTGTAAGCAATTTCGGGCAGCAGACGCAGCATGAGCTTGCGGTGGCGCCGGGCCAGACGGTCGTACTGTTCGGCCACCCGTTGCAGATCGGCCTCCAGGTGGCCCGTGGGGGAGAGAGCCGCTTCCTGGTACCTATTGGTCAGATTCAGGAACACCTCGACCAGCAGGTTCGCCTTGGTCTTGAACAGCCGGAACAGCGTGACTTCGGCCACGCCCGCCTGGGTGGAAATGGACCGGGTGGTGGCCCGCCCAAACCCTTCTTGCGCCATGACCTCAATGGTGGCGTCCAGCAGCCGTTCCCGGGCGCCGGGCGCTGGTAAGTCCTGATCTGACATGGTGCCAAGGTAGACCATGACGCCGGGCATGGGTCCGCACGCCCGGCAGGGGCGGAGCGGGGCACCCTGGGCCAGAGCACTGGACCGCCCGGGGTGCCCGGTGCCCTGGGCCAGCGTGCCCCGACCAGAAAAGGTGCACCGCCCAGCGCCAGTGCTGGGCATGGCCCTGCCGCCTGGTCCCTTCGCATTGACAGCCGCCCTGAAGCCGCCTACTGTAGTGTAAGCAAGCACTAACACACAAGGCAGTGTGGTCCCCGCTTTGCGGCGCACTGCAGGGAGGCGGGTATGGACGCGGTGGAACTTCGCGGGCTCACGAAGGTGTACCGGCGCGGGCGGCGCAGCGTTACGGTGGTGGATCACCTGACCCTGAAGGTGCCGGCGGGCATCGTGTTCGGGTTCCTGGGGCCCAACGGTGCGGGCAAAACCACCACCATACGCATGCTCTGCGGCGTGCTGGCCCCCACCAGCGGCGAGGCGCAGGTGGCGGGCGCCAGCCTCCGGCACCCGGACCAGATCAAGGCGCGCATTGGGTACGCCAACCAGGCCGCCAGCGTCTACGGCGACCTGAGCGTGCAGGAAAACCTGCAGTTCAAAGCGGCGCTGTACCTGCCCAGCGCCGAGGTGGGCCCGGCCGCAGAGCGGGTGATGGCCCGGCTGGCGCTGGAACCTTTTCGGCACACCGCCGCCGCGCAGCTGTCTGGCGGCTGGCGCCAGCGCCTGCTGATCGGCACAGCCATCATCCACAGCCCGCGCGTGATCTTTCTGGATGAACCCACCGCCGCCGTGGACCCGGTGGGGCGGCGCGAGCTGTGGGACACCATCTACAACCTGACGGCCGACGGCGTGACCGTGTTCGTGAGCACCCACTACATGGAAGAAGCCGAGCGCTGCCACCGCATTGCCATGATCGCTGGCGGGCGCCTGCTGGCCGAGGGCCGCCCCGAGGACATCCGCGCCGCCACGCCAGGGCACTTCTATCAGTTTGAGCCCGCCAATCTGGTGGAGGGCCTGCACCGCGCGCGCACGGCGCCCGGGGTACGCGGCGCCTGGATCAGCGGCAATGCCATCCGGCTGCTGGCCGACGGGGAGCTGCGCGCGGGGGCGTGGCCGGCGGGGCCTCCCCCCGCTCCCGCCCTGCCTACCCTGGAAGACGCCTTCGTGGCGCTGGCCCAGCGGGCCCAGTTCCCAGACCAACCGCTCCCCGCCCAAGGGGTGGCCTGACATGGCCCAGCCCCGTCCCTCCCTGCGCGCTGGCCACCGTTCCGCGCCCGGCATGGCCGCCCAGCGCACCCTCGCCATTGCCCGCAAGGAATTCATGCAGCTGCGCCGCGACCCCGTGCTGCTGCGCTTTATCCTGATTTTTCCGGTGGCGCTGCTGGTGATTTTCGGCTTTGCGCTGAACACCAAGGTGACCCATATTCCGCTGGTGGTGGTGGACGAATCGGCCGACCGGGTCAGTCAGAAGCTGCGCCAGACCCTGGGCGCGGAGCAGCGCTTCGCCCTGACCACCGCGCCGTCGCTGACCACGGCCCTGGAACAGGTGCGCCAGGGCGAGGCCAGAGCGGCCCTGCACATTCCGGGGGGCGCTATTGAGGCGGTGCGCGGCGACAGGTCGCTGCACTTCACCCTGTACGTGGACGGCTCGGACCCCACCGTCAGTTCGCAGATTCGCGCGGGTGCCTCGGCCGCCGCGCAGGAGACGGCCGCCACCATTGCGGCGGCGCGCGCCCTGCGCACCGGGACGGTCAGCACCCCGCCCGTCTCCCCTGAAGTGAAGGTGCTGTTTAACCCCGATGACCGCACCGCCGTGTACATCGTGCCCGGCATGATCGGCCTGATTCTGACCCTGGTGGGCTGCCTGCTGACGGCCATCGTGATCGTGCGTGAGCGGGAGATGGGCACCATGGAGGGCCTGATTGCCACGCCCGTGCGCCCGCTGGAAGTGGTGCTGGGCAAGATCACGCCGTACTTCGTCTTTGGGCTGATTGACGCGGTGCTGGTGGTGCTGGCCGGCGTGCTGGTGTTCCGGGTGCCGTTTCAGGGCTCGCCGCTGCTGCTGGCCGGCGCCATGCTGCTGTTTATCCTGGGCTCGCTGGGGGTGGGCATCGTAATTTCCACCTTCGTGCGCACCCAGATTCAGAGCGTGTTCTGGATCATCGCCTATTTCTTTCCCAGCATCTTTCTGTCGGGGCTGTTCTTTCCGCTGGAAGGCATGGTGCAGCCCTTTGGCTTTATTTCGCAGTTCGTGCCCCTGCGCCACTTTCTAGAGCTGGCGCGCGGCGTGATGATTCGCGGCGCCGACCTCTCGCACCTTGCCACGCCCATGCTGGCCCTGGCGCTATTCAGCGCCGCCACGCTGCTGATCGCCAACTTCCGCTTCAGGAAGACGCTCTGAGGGCAGCCGTACCAGTGGGCGGCAGACGGCTTCCAAATCATCCGTGACCGCCCCTGCGCTTCGGTGCTTGCACGCTTCTCCGTTCCCGGTGCTCCTGCTCTGCTGCGCTGCGCTGCCAGCCCCTCCGGTCGGGTTTACCCGCTTGGATGAACCGGAATTCTCAGCACTGGTTCGAACACGTTTAAGTCTATGGAGGGGGCCGTTCCGAAAACGTCGTTTGGGCTGCTGACCCCGCTTACCCCCCTCCCCGCCTCCCCCACAAGGGGGGAGGAGAAAGCTGCTGTACTGTTCGCGGCTCGTTGCCGTGGACGCTCAGCCTGTCCGAGCCATGAGTCGGAGAGAAGACGGCGCTGAACGGCCCGCATCTCCCCAATTGAGGGACATGCGGGCCGTTCAAGCGGTGTTAGAAAAGAGGCACGGCCTTAAGCCGAGGCGCCCGCCGCCCCCACAGCCTGACGCTCTGTGGCCTCGGCCTTGTCGCCCTGCAGGCGGCGGTAGGTCGCCAGGGCCTGGGCCACCACCTGATCCATGTTGTAGTAGCGGTAGGTGGCCAGCCGGCCCACGAAGGTCACGTCGGTGCGGGTGCGGGTCAGGGCCTCGTACTTCTTGTACAACTCGGCGTTTTCGGGGCGGGGCACCGGGTAGTAGGGATCACCCTCGGCGCGGGGGTACTCGTAGACCACGCTGGTGTGCGGGTGGCGCTGCCCGGTGATGTGCTTGAACTCGCTGATGCGGGTGTAGCCGTAGTCGTTGGGGTAGTTCACGGTGCCCACGGCCTGAAACTGCTCGACCGGATGCGTTTCGTGCACAAAGTCCAGGCTGCGGTACGGCAGCTTGCCGTGGCAGTGGTCAAAGAAAGCGTCCACCGGGCCGGTGTAGATCATGTGGCCCCAGGGCACCAGATCCACAATTTCGCGGTAATCGGTGTTCAGCATCACCTTGATGTTCGGGTGGTCCAGCATCGCCTCGAACATGCGGGTGTAGCCGTGCAGCGGCATCGCCTGATAGGTATCCGTGAAATAGCGGTTGTCGCGGTTGGTGCGCGTGGGCACCCGCGCCGTCACCGAGGCGTCCAGCTCGCTGGGGTCCAGGCCCCACTGCTTGCGGGTGTAGCCCCGGAAGAACTTCTGGTACAGGTCGCGCCCCACCTTGGACACCACCACGTCTTCGCTGGTGCGCACCTGCTCCACCGGCTCGGCCACCGAGGCGAAGAAGCTTTCCACCTCAAAGGCCGTGAGGTTCAGGCCGTACAGCCCATTGACCGTATCCAGGTTGATGGGAATGGGCAGCTGCTGCCCGTCCACGCTGGCCAGCACCCGGTGCTCGTAGGGCCGCCACGCGGTAAAGCGCGACAGGTACTCGAACACGTCCTTGCTGTTGGTATGGAAGATGTGCGGGCCGTACGGGTGAATCAGAATCCCGGCGTCGTCGTAGCGGTCGTAGGCGTTGCCGCCAATGTGTGGGCGGCGGTCCACGATCAGCACGCGCTTGCCGGCGTCCCGGGCCAGCCGCTCGGCCAGCACGGCACCAGCAAAGCCCGCCCCCACGATCAGGTAGTCAAAGCCCCCGTTTCTGGGCAAGGGGGCCGCCTCAGTCATTGGCGCCTGCCATCTGGGCGCTGGCCACGCGGGCGGCTGGCTGGGCGGCCAACGGCTCAATGTGGCGGTCCATCGCCTGCCATGTGGCGTCCCAGGACTGCTGCGCCAGCAGGGCGTCGGCGCGCTCCAGGCGGTGGGCGGCGGCGGGGGTGCCGCGTTCGGCCAGGGCGGCGGCGCAGGCGGCTTCAAAGGCGTCGGCGCCGTCGGCAATGCGCACCAGCTCGCGCTCGCCGTAGGGGCGCACCACGTCGCGGATGCCGGTGGAGACCACGCTCAGGCCCGCCGCAAGGTACTCGGGGGTCTTGGTGGGGCTGATGAACTCGGTGGCCGGGTTGTGGGCAAAGGGCAGCAGGCCCACGTCCCAGTGCGCAAAGTAGTTCGGCAGTTCGGCGTAGAGTTTCATGCCCAGGTAGTGCAGGTTGGGCCCCTGGGGCAGCGTGGCCGGGTCAATCTTGACCACCGGGCCAATCAGCACAAACTGCCACTCCGGGCGGCGCCGGGCCACCTCACCCAGCAGGGCCACGTCCAGGCGCTCATCAATGACGCCGGCAAAACCCAGCCGGGGCCCTGGAATGCCCGCCTGATCCTCGGGTTGCGGCGGCAGGGCGCGCGCCTGCCGGAAGTGGGCGGTGTCCACGCTGGACGGAAAGGGGTGCACGTTGGGGTGCCGGGCCGTCTTGGCCTCGTACAGCCGGTGCCCGCCGGTGAATACCACGTCGGCGCGGCGGAACAGCTCGTCCTCGCGGGCGCGCAGCTCGGGCGGGGCGCCGTGGAAGTTGGCCAGTTCGTCCATGCAGTCGTAAATCACGGTGCGCGGCGTCAACAGGTCGGCCACCGGCAGTTCCATGGGGGTGTAGACCCACAGGTCGTATTCCGGCACGTCCTCGGCGTCCAGGAACTCGGCCAGCACAGCCGCCGTGCGCGCCTGCGACTCGGCCGGGCTGTGGCCCACTTCAATGTAGGGGGTACAGACCACCACGCCCGAGGGCTCGCGGCGCACCTCCAGGCGGTCACGCCACTCGCCAAAATGGGGCTCTTCGACGTAATACACCGTGCGGGTGCGCGCCGCACGGGTCATGAGGTGCTGGGGGCGCTGAAAGACAAAATCCCAGCGCAGGTGGGCCAGCACAACCAGGGCCGGGCAGGATGACTGAATAAGGGACATGGAGGCCTCCTGCCCAGCGGAGCGGGCATAGACAGAGAAAGAAACGTGCAGTGACCGAATTGCCACTCGGATAGACCCGACTATAATCTGTGCGTCCTGCACGCAGTTTTTGGTGATCTTTAATACTTCTTACGCTGGAAGGAGAGCAGGGTAAAGGCCGCTTCATGCAGTGGTGGGTTATCCCCACGTTTGAAGCCAGGACGCATAGCAACCCAACGGTGTGCACGGGCACCGACCCACTGCGCGCCCTTAGCTCATGGGTGGCCGGTCCTTACCCGTTGATCAGCTCGCCACCGTTGGGGTGAATCACCTGCCCGGTGATGTAACTGCTGTCATCCGACGCCAGGAACACGAAGGCCGGGGCCACCTCGGCCGGCTGGCCGGCGCGGCCCAGCGGCACGTCCTGCCCGAACTTGCCCACTTTCTCGGCGTCGAAGGTGCTGGGGATCAGGGGGGTCCAGATGGGCCCAGGGGCCACCGCATTCACGCGAATCTTCTTCTCGGCCAGATTGCCACTGAGGCTGCGGGTAAAGGCCACGATGGCGCCCTTGGTGCTGGAATAGTCCAGCAGTTCGGGGCTGCCCCGGTAGGCGGTGACGCTGGCGGTGTTCACGATGCAGTCGCCTTCTTCCAGGTGCGGCAGCGCGGCCTGCACCAGATAGAACATGGCAAAGATGTTCGTGCGGAAGGTGCGCTCTAACTGCTCGGGCGAGATATCGGTGATGCTTTTTTGCGGGTGCTGCTCGGCGGCGTTGTTCACCAGCACGTTCAGGCCACCCAGGGTCCCCACCGTGCGCTCCACCGCCCGACGGCAGAACGCCGGGTCGCCCACGTCGCCGGCCAGCAGCAGGCCCCGGCGGCCCTCGGCTTCAATCATCTGCAGGGTGGCGCGGGCGTCTTCGGATTCGTCGAGGTACACAATCGCCACGTCCGCGCCCTCGCGGGCAAAATGCACGGCCACGGCGCGGCCAATGCCGCTGTCCCCACCGGTGATCAGGGCCACCTTGCCCGCCAGCTTGTTGCTGCCCCGGTAGTCCTCGCGGATCACGATGGGGGCCAGGCTCATCTGCGATTCGTGGCCCGGCTGCTCCGACTGGGTCTCGGCAGGTGTCTGTTCGGGCATCTGGTCGGCGGGGGCGGTTTCGGGCTGTTCGGTCGGGGTACGGTGATCTTGCGACATGGACACTCCTGAAGGCCAATGGAAAATGAAAACGGTGCTCTGGGCCGCTGTTCAGTGTGGGGGTGGGCGGCGCGTTCCCCGGCGAGGAGGAGGTGAAGCCGGGTTCATGTCCGGCTGGGCACCACTGGAAAGCTCAGAGGGGCGGCGCCGGGCGCCAGTGGGCCGGCGGCGCTGGCGGGCACGGCTGGGTCAGTTCGGGGCCGGTGCTGGCCCACCAGTGGGCCAGTGCGCGTGACAGCGGCGGCATGGGCCAGCCGCGCCCGCTGCGCAGGGCCGGCGGTGGCAGGGGCTCGGCGCCGGGCTGCCGGGCCGGCAACCGCTCGCCCAGCAACTCGGCCAGTTGCCCATGCCACTCGGCCTGCGAGATGGGGGCGCCGTGCGTCAGGTGCCACAGGCCCGTTTCGCCGTCCTGCAACAGATTCAGGGCCTCGTGCAGAAAGTCGCGGGCGTAGACGGGTGACACCAGCGTCTCGCGGCCCCCGGGCCGCGCCCCCCCCGAGCCCAGGGCGCCCAGCACGGCCGCCGCGCTGTCATGGGCGCCCCCCGTGCCGAACAGGGGGCCGCCGCGTACCACCAGCGCCTGCGGGCAGCGGGCCAGCACCCAGCGTTCCGTCTGGGCCAGCCCCCGCGCGGCCGGGTCCACCGGGGCCACCGGGTCGGCCTCGCTCCAGGCGTGCGGGCCCGCGTGGCCGAAGACCTCGGCCCCCGAACAGCACAGCAGGGGCAGGCGCAGCGCGGCGCAGGCCTGCGCGAGGTGCGCCGCGCCCCGCCCCAGCCGCGTGCCCGGCAGGCTGACCACGCCCCAGGGGCCTGCGGCCTGCAGCAGCCCCAGTCGGTCGGCGGGCGACAGGCGGGCCCACAGCTGCGGGTCCAGGGTGAGGGTGGACAGCCCCCGCTCGGCGCAGAGTTCGCGCAGCAGGGCGCCCAGCCGTTCCCCGGTGCCCACGATGAGCAGGGGCGGCCTGTCCCCGGGCAGCGCGGCGCTGTGCACCTCGCCCAGCGCGGGATACAGCAGGCGCCCGGCCCGCGCCCACCAGCCAGGGGCCGAGTGCAGGCCGGACAGGGGCGGGGCCTCGCCGCGCGCCAGTGCCCGCGCGAGGCGCGCCAGCGCCGTGGGGCGCGGCTGCGGCGCGCGCACGTCCCACAGCCCGCTTTCGTAGTGCCCTTCGCGGCGGGTGAGCAGGCTGTTCCATTCAAAGGCCCCAAAGGCCGCCCAGGCAGTCACGGCGCGCACGTCGGCGCCCTGGGCCTGGGCTTCACGCGCCCCCTGCCACGCGCCCTGCAGCCAGCGCAGCTGCTCTTCACGGGTGCAGTTCAGGTGCACCTCGGTGACCGCCATGGGGCGGCCATACCGCGACTGGGCTTCGAGCAGCCGCGCCTGCACGCCGCCGTGCGGGGCGCCCAGCACCCGCACCGCCTCGACATCGGCGTAGCGCTCTCGGCCATTGCCGCCGTGGGTGCAGGCCGGGTAGCGCTCCAGCCGCTCATCTAGAAAGCGCTCACCCGTCACGTAGATGTTCAGGCCCAGCAGGTCCGGTGGGCAGGGGTGCTCGGCAAACCACAGCAGCTCGGCCTCGCTGGCCCCCGCCCGGCGCAGGTGGGCCCACAGGGGGTGCCCATGCGTGACCCGGCCCAGCAGCAGGTCGAAACTCAGCCAGCGCCGCTCGTTTTCAAAGTCGGCCTGCTGCTGCAGGCGGGGGGTGCTGTGGGTGCGGCCCAGGTCCTCGGTCTGAATGAGCTGCGCCTGCGGGTTGATTTCGCGGATGGCCTGCATGGCGAGCACCGTGCCCTGCAACTGGTGTTTCAGGGCCAGCCAGCAGCTGCGTTCGTCGCGGGCGTGGGGGTACCAGTGCCCGTACAGCCCTGAAAAGCGCGCGGTGGTCAGGGGTTCATTGACTGGCGTGTAGGCGCTCAGCGCCGGGTAGCGCTGGGCCACCGCGCGGGCGTAGGCCACCAGCCCCGGTACGAAGCCCGGGTCCAGCAGGTGGGTATGCCGGGGCCCGCTGCCGTGGTGCACCAGTCCGGCGATGGGCGTCACCCCGCGCCTTTGCAGGCGCGCTATGCGCTCATCGGCCCAGCGCCAGTCGGCCGAAGCTGGCCCGTCCGGGGCGGTGCGTTCCCACAGCACAGCCAGCCGCACCGCGCTCACGCCCAGGTCGGCCAGCCGGTCCATGTCCTCGGGGCGCTCATCGGTGCCGCACAGGGCCTGCTGGTCCAGCGTCCGGTCGCCCACGCGGCTCACGGTGGGCTCAATGCCGGCCCACAGGCGCAGCGGGGGGGCGGTCATGGCGCGCGCCGGGGAGGCGCGCTGGCGCGGCGCCTGCCCTGCGGCGAATCGGAAAGAAGACAGAAAGGGCGGGGCATGCCCCAGCCTACGGGCCCCTCAGCGGCCCAGCCTTCAGGCTGGGTTCAGAGATTCTGGGCCGCTCAGGAGCGCCGTCTCAAGGTGGCTTCATCTTTGCCGCTGGGTTCGTGGCAGAACTGGGTCTGTGCCGCGGCGCCCAGCTCCCATCCTTGCCCGGCTCTGGGATGAACAAAGTGCGCCGGCAGGTCCAGCAGCGCCGGGCAGGCTTGAAGAGGGCCAGGCTTTGGCCCCAGGGAGCCCAGCGGCGCCCGGCTCCCCGCAGGCCCAGCCACCCACCGCCGCGCCCAGTCCGCTACTCTACCCAGGTCGGCCCCCGCCGGCCCAAGGACCCTGCGCCATGACCCAGCCCGCCCTCCCCACCCCCCCGCTTTCGCCCGCTGCCCCGGAAGCATTGCCCGGCCTGCTGGCGCAGAGTGCGGCGCTGCACCGCCACCTGTGCCCCCGGCAGGTGCTGGGCGCGCGCATGGGGCTGCTGGCGGGCCAGCACCTCGCCCTCTCCTTTCCCCGCACCGACAAACGGGTGCTGGTGTTTGTGGAAACCGACGGCTGCTTTGCCGATGGGGTGGCGGTGGCCAGTGGCTGCTGGCTGGGCCGCCGCACCATGCGCCTCGTGGACCACGGCAAGGTCGCCGCAACCTTTGTGGACACCCGCACCGCCCAGGCCGTGCGCGTGGCCCCGCACCCCGACCTGCGCGCCCGCGTGCAGGCTGCGCGCCCCGAAGGCCAGAAGCGCTGGGACGCCTACATGGCCGCCTACCAGACGTGGCCGGATGAGGCGCTCTTCCGGGTGCAGCCGGTGACCCTGACCGTGGACCTCGCGGCCCTGATCAGCGTGGCGGGCAAGCGCGCGGTGTGTGGCCGCTGCGGCGAGGAAATCGTGAACGAGCGCGAGGTGCGTGCCGGGGGCGCCGTGCGCTGCCGGGCCTGCGCGGGCGACACCTACTGGGCCCCCCTGGGGGAGAGCGCCCCTTAACTGCCCCCGCAGGCCCCGGGCGGGCGCTACACTCCGGGGCGTGTCCCCCCCAGCCGAGGCCTCGCCCGGACCCTTTCCCCTGAGCGGCGAGCAGGCCCACCAGCTGCTCACCGTGACCCGCGCCCTGTTCCGCGCGGTGAGCCGCGCCGATGTCAAGCGCGTGATTCTGGATGAAGCCCTGCGCGTCACCGGGGCGTACGGCGGCACCCTGGTCAACGTCATTGACGAGCAGACCCTGTACATGGTGAGCGCGGCGGGCTACGACCCCTCGGTGGGGCAGACGTGGCAGCGCTTTCCCATGAACCCCGAATACCCGGTGGTGCAGGCCATTCAGGAGCGCCGCCCCGTGTTTGCCACCCTGGACGAGTTGCGCGCGCACGCGCCCGGGTTTGCGGCGCTGCTGCAGCCCCAGACCCGCGCGGTGGCGGCCATTCCGCTGATGGCGCGCGGGGAGGTGCTGTCTGGGCTAACCCTGTCGTTTGACCACGAGCAGGCCGTGACCCCCGAGCGGCAGGCCTTTTTGCTCACGCTGGTGGACCTGTGCGCCGAGGCCCTGGAACGCGGGCGCCTGCACGACGCCCAGCAGCAGGCGCGCGAGCGGGCCACGGCGCTCTCGGAAGTCAGCCGGGTGCTGGCGGCTTCGCTGGACGTGCAAGAAACGCTGCAGCAGATCACGGCGCAGGTGATTGCCCACGTGGCCGACTGGTGTGCGGTCTACCAGCCCGGCGAAGGCGGCGCCCAGCTCAGCGCGGTGGCCCACCAGAATCCGGCGCAGGTGCAGCGGCTGCACGCCCTGCTGGAGCGCTTTCCCTCTGACCCGCAGACCCCGGGCACGTTCGCCTGGGTGATGGCCACCGGCCAGGAGGTGCTGCTGCCGGCGGTGCCGCCCGCCATGCTGGACGCCCTGCCCACCGCCGAGCAGCGCGCGGCGGTGGGCGAGCTGGGGCTGCACTCGCTGATTCTGGTGCCCATGAACGTGCGCGGGCGCCGCGTGGGCGCCCTGGGGGTGGCGTCTTCGCACCCTTCACGCACCTACGGCCCGGACGACCTCGCCCTGGTGCGCGAACTGGCGCAGCGCGCGGCCCTGGCCCTGGACAACGCCGAACTGCACGAAGCGGCGCAGTTCAGCGCCCAGCGGTACCGCTCGCTGGTGGACGCCACCCGGCAGACGGTGTGGACCAACAGCGCCAGCGGCCAGATGCTGGGCGAACAGCCCGGCTGGGCCGCGCTGACCGGGCAGTCGCGCGCGCAGTACCAGGGCCACGGCTGGGCCCAGGCGCTGCACCCCGAGGACCGCGAGGCCACGCTGCGCGCCTGGGCGCGGGCGGTGGCGCAGCAGACCCTCTATGAGGTGCGCCAGCGCGTGCGGGTGGCCGGCGGCGGTTACCGGGTCTTTCACGTCAAGGCCGAGCCTGTGACCAACGCCGACGGCACAGTGCGCGAGTGGGTGGGCGTGCACACCGACATCACCGAGCAACTGGCGGCCGAACAGGAACTGCGTGACCGCGAGGCCCGCTACCGCGCGCTGGTGGAACACGCGGCGGTGGGCGTGGGGCGCGCCGACCACCAGGGCCGCTGGCTGGATGTCAACCGCGCCGCCGAGACGCTGCTGGGCTACACCCGCGCCGAACTGCTGACCATGACCTTTGATGACGTGACCCACCCCGAGGACCGCCAACGTGGCCCTGGGCGGCCCTTTGCGCGCCTGGTGGCGGGCGAACTGGAAACCTTTACCACCGAAAAGCGCTACCTGCGGCGCACCGGCGAGGTGGTCTGGGCCGCCACCACCGTCTCGGCCGTGCGCGACGAAGCGGGGGCCTTTGAGTACGCCGTGGCGGTGCTCAACGACATCACCGCGCGCAAGCAGGCCGAGGATCAGGCCCGGCAGCTGGCCCGCGTGATTGAAGAAAGCGACGACTTCGTGGGCATCACCACGCTGGAAGGGGAGACGCTGTACCTCAACCCGGCTGGCCGCGCCCTGCTGGGCCTGGGGGAGCGCCCGGTTTCGGCGCTGCGCCTCAGCGACTTTTTCTGCCCCGATGACCTGCCGTTCGTGCAGGAGGTGGTCTTGCCCACCACCCGCACCCAGGGCCGCTGGGCCGGTGACTTCCGGTTCCGCCACGCGCAGACGGGCGAAGCGGTGGACGTGAACTACACCCAGTTTGTGGTGACTGACCCCGCCACCGGCGCGCCCCGGGCTCTGGCCACCGTGACGCGCGACATCCGCGCGCGCAAGCGCATTGAGGCCGAGGTCCGGGCGCTGAACACAGCCCTGGAAGAGCGGGTGGCCGAACGCACCGCCGAGCTGCAGCAGGCCAACGCCGAACTGGCCCGCAGCAACACCGAACTGGAGCGCTTTGCCTTTGTGGCTTCGCACGACCTGCAAGAGCCGCTGCGCAGCATCGCCTCGTTTTCCGAGTTGCTGGACCGGCGCTACGGCGAGCGCCTGGAAGACCAGGGCCGCCAGTACCTGGGCTACGTGACGCGCGGCGCCCAGCGCATGAAGGTCCTGATTGACGACCTGCTGGTGTTCTCGCGCCTGAACGCGGTGCACGAGCCCTTTGCCGCTGTGGACATGGCCGGGGTGCTGGGCGAGGTGCAGGCGCGGCTGCACGCGGCCATTGAGGACAGCGGCGCGCAGCTGGTGGTGGGCCCGCTGCCCACGGTGATGGGCGCCCCGGAAGAACTGACCCGGCTCTTTCAGAACCTGTTGGGCAACGCCCTGAAGTTCCGCCGCGAGGGGGTGCCGCCTGTGGTGGCGGTGGGCGCCCAGGACGAGGGCGAGCGGTGGCACTTTACCGTCACCGACAACGGCATTGGCATTGAGCCGCAGTACCACGAGCGGGTGTTTGGCCTGTTTCAGCGCCTGCATGTGCGCGACCGCTACGAAGGCACCGGGCTGGGGCTGGCCATTGTGCGCAAGGTGGCCGAGCGCCACGGCGGCGCGGTCTGGCTGGAGAGCCGGGCCGGAGAGGGCACCACCATTCACCTCACGCTGGCCAAAGTGCCCCCAGTGACGCCCCTCTAGCCGCGCCCACACTTTGGGCAGGGCCGGGTGCGGCAATGGTTCGGACAGGTTCGGCAGTCCACAGAGGAGAGCCGGACAAACACGCTGGTTTTCCCCTCCCCCTCGTGGGGGACTCGTAGAGCTGCGCAGCAGAGGAGGGCAGCGAGTCGGGCGTCCCAGACAACGTTTCTTCCATCCAGACAACGTTTCTTCCATCGGCCACTCGCCACACTTGAACACTGTCTGTACCATTGATGCGGGTGCCTGGGCCAAAGGGGCCCCCGCTGGGGCGCTTTTCCCGCCTAGGCCACGCTGGCCCGGCGGCGGCGTTTGGCGGCGTACATGCGTTGATCGGCCAGGGCCAGCCGCGCCGGCGCGTGCGCTTCCTCGGCCCAGCGCACCACGCCGGCGCTGGCCCCGGTGCGCTGCGTGGTGAGCTGGGCGGCGGCGCCCATCGCCACGTCAATGCGCGCCAGCACCTCGGCCTCGCCCTGGTCCGGCAGCAGCAGGGCAAACTCGTCGCCCCCCAGGCGGTAGGCCGCGCCGCCCTCTCCGGCCTGCGCGGCCAGCGCCGCCGCAAACACCTGCAGCAGCCGGTCCCCCTGGGCGTGGCCCTCGGTGTCGTTCACCACCTTCAGGCCGTCCAGGTCAATCACCGCCAGGGTGAACGGTTCGCTGCCCCGTTCGCGCGTGTCCAGGTCCTCGTCAAAGGCGCGGCGGTTGAGCAGGCCCGTCAAGGCGTCCTCACGGGCCTGGTCGTGGATTTGCTGCAGGGCGGCGCGGCGCTGCAGGGCGTGGCGGATGGTGCGCCCGGCGGCTTCGAGCAGCGTGCGGTCCCCAGCGCGCCAGTCGGTGACGGCGTGCCCCTGCAGGCGCACCGCCATCAGCAGGGTGGGCCCCGACCCGCCTTCGCCCAGGGGAATCCAGGCCGCCTGGGCCACCCCCGCCGCCACCAGTTCAGGCAGGGCCTGGGGGTGGGCGGCGTAGTCGTGCAGATACAGGGGCCGCGCCAGATCGCGCAGGCTCCGGGTGACCCCGCCCATCATCTGGGGCAACTGCTGGGCCAGGGTCAGCACAGCGGCGGGCACGCCCGGCTGGTGGTGGGCCGCCTGGACCGTAAAGGTGTCGCCATGCCACGTCATCAGCGCGGCGTAGTCGGCACTGATCGCCTCGCTGATCAGCGACGCGGCGGCCAGCGTGGCCTGTTCAGGTTCCAGTTCCAGGTCCATCAGGCTGCTCACGCCTTCGAGAATGCGGGCCTGTTCCAGCGTGCGGCGCAACTCCGCCACCTGCTGGCGCTGCGCCTGGGCGTCGTGCTGCGCGTCCAGCTGCTGGCGGCGCAGTTCCAGTTCGTTCATGGCGATGGCGGCAAGGTCCTGCAGCGCCTGCAGGTCTTCGGCGCTCAGGGGATGGGGCTTGTCGTCGGTCACGCACAGGGTGCCGATGCGGTGGCCGGCCGGAGAAATCAGCGGCGCGCCTGCGTACATGCGGATGTGTGGGGCGCCTGTCACCATCGGGTTCTGGCGAAAGCGCGGATCACGCGGGGCGTCCTCGACCACCAGCGGGCCGTCGTCCAGAATGGTCCAGGCACAGAACGAGTCCTGACGGGGGGCGGTGGTGTCCCCCAGGCCATACGCCGATTTGCCCCACTGGCGGTGCTGGTCTACCAAGTTCAGTACCGCCACCGGCACCTGCAGCACCCGCGCCGCCAACCGCGTAATCCGGTCAAAAGTCTCGTCCTGGCCGCTGTCCAGAATCTGGTAGCGCGCCAGATCCAGCAGGCGGCGGTATTCATCGGCCGGAAGGGGAGCCCCAGTCACCTGCCCAGGATAAGGTGCGCCCCCTCACAACAGACTTGCGCCGAAGCGACAATGGAGAACGTAAAGGTGTTGGGATGAGTACCCCTTCTCCGTCACGGAGCGCTCTGACACCCAGCCTCGGCCCAAGCCGGAAGGGCATGAGGAACTGAGTGACAAGTGGGTGGGTGCGGGCCACCTCAAGATTGGTGACAAGATCAAACAGGCAGATGGCACCATTGGCTTCGTTGCCAATGTCATCAACGTCCAGAAGACCCAGGAGATGTTCAACCTCACCGTCAGTGAGGCTCACACCTACTACGTTGGGAATGAAGGCTGGTTAGTACATAATCAGAACACACCTTGTAAAATCCCTAGTGGTCCTCAAACTTATACTGCCGATTTAAGTAACACCACTGGCAGGGCAGCAGCGAATCGTAACAAAATTATTGCAGCACTAATTGAAGAGGATCTTCCAGGTATCAGGTTTACTTTCGTTCCACAATACAGTCCATTTATCCGAACAGGCATTGCTCAACAGGGTGCAGGTACACAGGTTGATAAGCTGGCATTTGGTTCGCGGGCTACACTCATAGATACCCTTATCCATGAGGAACTTCACCATCGCTGGTGGGCTCGAGGTGTTCCCTCACCTCATCACAGCTATCGCGGCGTTGAATCTCCTGCTGATCAACGGTTTTGCGATACTATTGACAGATACAGACGATTAAAGGGCTGGTGAAATGAAATTGCAAGCAAAGTGTCAAGTGTGTGGTGCCAAAAATAATTGGGTTCCCAGTCAGGCGAACATAAAAGGCAAGCTGCTTTGGAGCGCTGGATACGCGTGCGATAGTTGCGGCAATCAGATGGAAATAGATGATATTGGATTTATGCCAATTGAGCTCCGAAAGATGATTTTCGATAGAGATGGGAAATTTTCGATAAAGGCAGCTGAGCGTATTGATGACATTAGCTCGGTTAAAATCAAACAGATTTTGAGGAGAGAGTTTTCACTCGATCTAATTAAAACCAAATCTATTTGCGTTAATAATCATAGCGGATTCCTGTCTGGCACGTATACTGAAATGTCTTGGCTTAGAAGTATTCTCGACTCATTACATCTTTCGCTTGCAATAGAGCGAACTGATGATGCAGGTGACGAAATCCTTGATTTGATTTCTTTGGTGAAATGATTACTTGCGCTATTTGCGGCTATTCAACATCGAATTTGGCCCTCACCCTATAGTTACGCCATCTCCTCCAGCAACTGAGCCTCAACTACCAGCCGCTCCAGTCTCCCTTTTTTGGGGCGTGGGGCGGCTTCTCTCTTGCGCCCGCTCCAAGCACCCGCAGAGCAGAGGGCAAGCACCAAGGCGTGATCCTCAGCAGTCATGACCCCTACGAGCCACTGCAACGCGTTCTCCGGTATGGCCGGTGGCTCTGGTAATTGGTGAGGCCAGCAACGCAAGTCCTGCTCCAGCCAGCCATGCAGCCCACGCCACAGCCAGCGCCACAGATCGGGCGCGCTTTCCCACCATTTGGTCAGTACGGCCCCTCGCGCGAGGAAGGCTGCCTCGTCTCCATTTCGCATACTTGCTGCCCATTCTTGGTACAGCGGTTGGAATAGCTCGTCGTGCTTGAGCTTCCAGTCCTGGTCAATCCGGCTCCATTCACGCAGGGCTGTTGCTCCCCAGCATGTCCAAGTAGCGACGCACAGAGCAACTGCCTCCTCAGCTTCCAGCCGTTCACGTCTTGCTCCGTGCTCTCCGATCCGCTGCCTCCCTCATAAACCCCCCCTTACGCCTCCCACACCCATGTCCCCGGCCCCGCCCCCGAGACTCGCCGTATGGCGTCTTCCCGCAGTCTGAGCAGTGGGCCCACTGGGCGCGGCACCCGCGTGCGCGGCAAGCGCGTGCTGGCCATCATCCTGGCCGGGGGCAAGGGCAAGCGCCTGGGCGTGCTCACCCAGGAGCGGGCCAAGCCCACCCTCACCTTTGCCGGCACCTACCGCCTCATTGACTTTGCCCTCAGCAACTGTGTGCACAGTGGCCTGAGCGATGTGTGGGTGATCGAGGAGTACGAGCTGCACACCCTGAACGACCACCTCGCCAACGGCCGCCCCTGGGACCTGGACCGCACCCACGGCGGCCTGCAGGTGCTGCCGCCCTTCAGCGCCGGCGGTGAGGAAGGGGGCTTTGCTGCGGGCAACGCCGACGCCCTGTACATTCACCGGGGCTTGATCCGGCAGTACGCGCCGGAGGTGCTGCTGGTCCTGTCGGCCGATCACGTGTACACCCTGGATTACCGCCCGGTCATTGAAGCCCACCTGAACAGCGGCGCCGCCGTGACGATGGTGACCACCGCCCTTCCTGAAGGCGAGGACGCTTCCCGTTTCGGGGTGGTGCAGGTGGACGAAGACGGCGCCGTCACCCACTTCGCCTACAAGCCCGAGCACCCCCGCAGCCAGACCATCACCACCGAAATCTTCGTGTACGACGCCCCAAAGCTGCTGGCGCAGCTGGACGCCCTGCATGGGGCCAAGGGCGAGCAGGGGCGCCTGGGCGACTTTGGCGACGAACTGATTCCCGCCTTTGTGGCCGCCGGTGAAGCCCGCGCCACCGACCTGGGCGGCTACTGGCTGGACGTGGGGTTGCCCGGTGCCTACTGGCGCGCCCACCAGGACCTGCTGCGCGGCGAGGCCGTGACCCTGGACGACCCCGAGTGGCCCATCCTGACCTCCAGCATTCCGCGCATGCCCGCGCGGCTGGACGCGGGGGCCCAGGTGGAAGGCAGCCTCGTGTCCTACGGGTGCCGGGTGGCGGGCACCGTGCGCGGTTCGGTGCTGGCGCCCGGGGTGATCGTGGAAGAGGGCGCCACCGTCGAAGACAGCGTGCTGCTGCGCGACGTGGTGGTGCGTGCGGGCACGCAGGTGCGCCGCGCCATTGTGGACGAAGAGGCCCACTTGGCCGCCAACGTGGGCGGCGGCCAGGAGTTGACGGTGGTGGGCGCCCGCGCCCGGGTGAACAAGCCTGTGAAAGGCGGCGCCGAGGTCCAGGCGGGCCCCGAGATGTAGGTTGCGCTTCAGCCCTTCTTGGAGGGGCGCTTCTCCTCGTTCAGTGCCGCTGCCGCGCGCACCAGGGCCTGAAAAGCGCCCTCGTCCAATGCGGTCCCTTCACGCAGGTCTATGGCCCGGCGCACCTTGCCCTCCAGGCTGGCGTTGAACAGCCCGCCCGGGTCGGGCAGCGCCGCGCCCCGGGGAAAGGTCAGCTTGACGGCCGCCTTGTAGACCTCGCCGGTACACAGGATGCCGCCGCAAGACCACACCGGGGTGTCCCATTTCCATTCCTCCTGAATGCCGGGTGTAGCGGCCAGAACCAGCGCGCGCACGCGGGCCAGGGTCTCGCCCCGCCAGTCGTGCAGGCCAGCAATTTTTTCGGAGATCAGGGCCGGGGCGGGTTGTTGGGGCGTCATGGTTCCATCCTACCGGGGCGCCCATTTGGGTCTGGGGGGCTTTATCCGGCATAGTGGGGGCAGCACGGGCCGAGGCGCATGGTCCGTCTTGCCCCGCCCCTGGCGTCGCCGGGTGGCTGGAGGCGCTCGCCTGGACGCGTCCTGCCCGCCTTGTGGCCGGCGCGTCCCTTATTGCCCCTGGTCCCGCGCGGCGCGCCCCCGGTGGACCTCTGGAAGGACCTCGCATGACCTCAACGAACAAACCCCGGCGCACGCCTGCCGCGTCGCCTGCCACCCCTGTGGCCGCCCCCCTGACCCCCAGCGCCGACTGGACCGCCCTGCTGGGGGACCGCACCCCCACCCCCGTTCAGGCCGGGGCTATCCCCGCGCTGCTGGCCGGGCGCGACGTGATCACCACCGCCCGCACCGGCAGCGGCAAAACGCTGGCTTTTCTGATTCCCGCCGCCGCGCGCGGCATCGGCATGACGCCCGTGCGCGGCATGCGCCCCGAGGTGCTCGTGGTCACCCCCACCCGCGAACTGGCGGTGCAGATCCGCGATGTGGCGCGCGAGCTGGGCATGCCCGCCGGGCGCATCACCGGCGGCATCACCCCCGGGCAGACCCGCTCTGAAGCCACCGGCAAGGGCCTGATTGCCGGCACCCCCGGGCGCCTGAAAGACCTGATCAACCGTCAGGAACTCAGCCTTGCCGGCCTGAAATACGCCGTGCTGGACGAGGCCGACGAGCTGCTGTCCCTGGGCTTCCTGCGCGATGTGGGTGACATTCTTCGCGCCGCGCAGGCCCAGCGGGCGGGCAAAGGCCACCTGCAGATTGCGATGGCCTCGGCCACCTTCCCGGCCGAGATTCGCGCGGTGGCCGAGCGCTTCATGGAAGACCCGCAGCGCATTGACATTGCCCCGGCCACCCCCGCGAGTGACGCGGCCAACCCCGGCGACGTGCTGGGCGGCGCCACCGGGGCCACCCACGAACTGCACAACACCACCCGCGACGACGTGCTGGACCTGACGGCCGCCCGCACCCGCGAGGCCCTGCGCGAGCCCGGCGGCTGCGTGGTGATCTTCAGCCGCACCAAGCACCTCGTCAAGCGCCGCGCCGAGAAACTGGGCGCGCTGCTGCCCACCGAGACCGTGAGTGCCCTGGAAGGCAACATGGACCAGAAGAAGCGCGAGCGCACCATGACCCTGCTGCGCGAAGGCCAGTCGCGCGTGCTGGTCGCCACCGACATTGCCGGGCGCGGCATTGACCTGCCCGAGGTGCGTCTGGTGATTCATATGGACGTGGCGTCCACCGCCGAGGACCATGTGCACCGTTCGGGCCGCACCGCCCGCGCCGGGCGCCCCGGCACCAACCTCGTGCTGCTGATTCCCGAGCAGCGCGCCCTGTGGCAGAGCATTCGCCGCAAGCTGCCTGCCCCCCTCCACCCCCCGCTGACCCGCGAAGAAGGCCAGATTGACAAGGCCATTCAGGAAAAGCAGGGCCAGGGCCGGGGCGGGCAGGGCGGCGGGCGTAGCCCGGGTCAGCCCGGGGGCGCGGGCGGTCGCCCGGGGGGAAGCGGCAGTGCCCGCCAGGCCCAGGCCCAGTCCGGTGACCGGCCCCAGCGGCCCCGCCAGGGCGAAGGGCGCCCGTCTGGTCAGCAGGGGGGAGGCCGCCCGGCCCGCCGCCCGGAAGGTGCCACCCCGGGCACTGGCGCGGGCCGCGTGGGTCCGCAGCGTGCACGGGGCCGGGGCCGCCGCTAAGCGCCCAGTTACAGAAGTCCAATCAGGAAGGCCCAGTCAGGAAAAAGGGGCCAGGAGGAAGCGGCACAGCACACCGCGCCCTCCTGGCCCCCTCCGTTCTGTCCCCAGTGGCCTAGAGCAACTGGCCCCCTCCACCGCCCCTCTGCACTATCCTGAGCCTACCCACAACCCGGCTGTCGTTCTGCATGGATAACCGGCAGCCCGCCCCCTTTGCACGTCCGGCGTGAACCATGCGCGGCCTTCCCCACCCGGGGCAGGGGCCGCGCCGGGCAGCCCGCTTTCTGGCGGCAAGGAGGAACATGACAGTCACGGTCACGGTGAACGGGGTCCCCACCCCCCTGGGCGGCGGCGCACATACCACGCTGCTCGCGGCCCTGCGCGCCCGGGGGCTGACCGGGTGCAAGGAGGGCTGCGCCGAGGGCGAATGCGGCGCCTGCGCGGTGCTGGTGGCCCGCCCCGAGGGAACTGGCACCCGCTGGGAGAGCGTGAACGCCTGCCTCGCCCTGCTGCCGGCCCTGGATGGGGGAGAGGTGGTCACCGCCGAGGGCCTGGGCACGCCGGGGGCCCTGCACCCCACCCAGCATGAACTGGCCGTGCGCGGCGGCTCGCAGTGCGGGTACTGCACCCCCGGCTTCGTGTGCAGCATGGCGGCCGAGTACTACCGTCCGGGGCGCGCACCCGGTGAGCACGGGGCGCCGGGCGGCTTTGACCTGCACGCCCTGAGCGGCAACCTGTGCCGCTGCACCGGCTACCGCCCCATTGCCGACGCCGCGCACGCGCTGGGCACCCCCGCGCCGGATGATCCCCTGCTGGCCCGGACCCAGGCCCCCGCCCCGGCCCCCCGCGCCACCGCCCTGCAGGCCCCCGACGGCGCCTTTCACCGCCCCGCCAGCCTGCCCGAAGCCCTGGCCCTGCTGGCCGCCCACCCCGGCGCGAAGGTGCTGGCCGGCGGCACCGACTGGGGCGTGGAGGTCAACCTGCGCCACGCCCGCGCGCCCCTCACGGTGGCGGTGGACGCCCTGCCCGAACTGCGGGTGTTCGAGGACACCTCCGAGCACCTGCTCCTGGGCGCCGGCCTCACCCTGAGCGACCTGGAGCGGCGCATGGGCGGGCGAGTGCCACTGCTCTCGGCCTGGTTTCCGCAGTTCGCCTCGCGCCTCATCCGCAACTCGGCCACGCTGGGGGGCAACCTGGGGACCGCCTCGCCCATCGGGGACAGCCCGCCTGTGCTGCTGGCCCTGGAGGCGACTGTGGTGCTGGTGGGCCCCGGGGGCCCGCGCGAGGTGCCCCTGGCCGACTTCTTTACCGGCTACCGCCAGACGGTGCGCCGCCCGGACGAGCTGATTCAGGCGGTACGGGTCCCGAAGCCCCTGTCGCCCCTGGTGGCCTTTCACAAGATCGCCAAGCGCCGGTTCGACGACATTTCCAGCGTGGCGGTGGGCTTCGCGCTGCAGGTGGAAGGCGGCGTGGTGACCCGCGCCCGCATAGGCCTGGGCGGCGTGGCCGCCACGCCGCTGCGCGCCGTCGCCGCCGAGGCCCTGCTGGAAGGCCAGCCCTGGACCGCCGACACCGTGCGCCGCGCCGCCCGCGCCCTGGGCCAGAGCGGCACGCCGCTGAGTGACCACCGCGCCAGCGCCGCCTACCGCGCCGCCATGCTGGAACAGAGCCTGCTGAAGTTCTTCGTGGAGCAGGGAGGCACGCTGTGAGCCTCGCTGCCCGCCTTACCCCACCGGAGGTCCCCCATGTCCTCTGACCCTGCCCTGCCCACCCCCCACACGTCCGGCCCCGTCGGGGCCCCCCTGCCCCACGAAAGCGCCGCCGCCCACGTCACCGGGCAGGCGCTGTACACCGATGACCTGGGCGTGCGCCTGGCCGGATTGCTGCACGCGTGGCCGGTGCAGGCGCCGCACGCCCACGCCCGGGTGGTGGCCCTGGACCCCGCCCCCGCCCTGGCCGTGCCCGGCGTGGCCCGTGTGCTCACCGCCGCCGACGTCCCCGGCGTGAACGACGCGGGCGTGAAGGGCGACGAGCCCCTGTTCCCCTCTGAAGTCATGTACCACGGCCACGCCGTCTGCTGGGTGCTGGGCGACTCTGAAGAGGCCGCCCGCCAGGGCGCGGCGGCGGTGGCGGTCACCTACGAGCCGCTGCCGTCCATCATCACCCTGGGGGAAGCCATCGCCGCCGGCTCCTTCCAGGGCGCCCAGTCCACCCTGCGCCGGGGCGACGTGGCGGTGGGGTTTGCCCAGGCGGCCCACCTCTTTGAAGGCGAATTCGAGCTGGGCGGCCAGGAGCACTTTTACCTGGAAACCCACGCGGCCCTGGCCCATGTGGACGAGGCCGGGCAGGTCTTCGTGCAGTCCAGCACCCAGCACCCCAGCGAAACCCAGGAGATCACCGCGCATGTGCTGGGGCTGCCCTCGCACGCGGTGACCGTGCAGTGCCTGCGCATGGGCGGCGGCTTTGGTGGCAAGGAGATGCAGCCCCACGGCTACGCGGCCATCGCCGCGCTGGGCGCGGCCCTCACCGGGCGCCCGGTGCGGCTGCGCCTGAACCGCACCCAGGACCTCACCCTCACCGGCAAGCGCCACCCCTTCCACGCGCGCTGGAAAGCGGGCTTTGACGACCAGGGCCGCTTCACTGCCCTGCAGGTCACCCTCACCAGCGACGGCGGGTGGAGCCTGGACCTGTCCGAGCCGGTCATGGCGCGCGCCCTGTGTCACCTCGACAACGCCTATTACATTCCCCACATTGAGGCGCACGGCCGCATTGCCCGCACGAACAAGACCTCGCAGACGGCCTTCCGGGGCTTTGGCGGCCCCCAGGGCATGCTGGTCACCGAGGACCTCCTGGGCCGCGTCGCGCCGCTGCTGGGTCTCTCGCCCCACGACCTGCGCGCGCGCAACTTCTACCAGCCCGGCCAGAGCACCCCCTACGGCCAGGCCGTGCGCCACGCCGAGCGCCTGGAGACGGTGTGGAACACGCTGCTGGGCACCAGCGACTTTCAGGGCCGGCTGGCCCAGGTCGCGGCCTTTAACGCCGCGCACCCGCACCGCAAGCGCGGGCTGGCGATCACGCCGGTCAAGTTCGGCATTTCCTTTAACTTCACCGCCTACAACCAGGCGGGCGCGCTGGTGCATGTGTACCGCGACGGCAGCGTGCTGGTTAACCACGGCGGCACCGAGATGGGCCAGGGCCTGCACACCAAGATGCTGCAGGTGGCGGCGTCGGCGCTGGGCGTGCCGTACTCAAGCGTGCGTCTGGCGCCCACCCGCACCGACAAGGTGCCCAACACCAGCGCCACCGCCGCCAGTTCCGGCGCCGACCTGAACGGCGGGGCCGTGAAAGACGCCTGCGACCAGATCCGCGCCCGGCTGGCCGAGGTGGCGGCCGGGCAGCTGGGCGTGCACCCGGACGACGTGTGCTTTGAGGCCGGGCAGGTCTTCCCCCTGGGCCACCCGGAACGCGGCCTGCCCTTCCCCGAACTGGTGTGGGCGGCCTACTTTCGCCGCACCCCCCTGTGGGCCGCCGGCTTTTACCGCACCCCGGGCCTGCACTGGGACCGCGAGGCCATGCAGGGCGAGCCGTTCAAATACTTTTCCTACGGCGCGTCCGTCTCGGAAGTGGAGGTCTGCGGCTTTACCGGGGCCTACAGTGTGCGCCGGGCCGACCTGCTGCACGACGTGGGCCAGAGCCTCTCGCCCCTGATTGACCTGGGGCAGGTGGAGGGCGGCTACCTGCAGGGCGTGGGCTGGCTGACCCTGGAAGAGCTGCGCTGGGATGAGTCGGATGGCCCGGGGCGGGGGCGGCTGCTGACCCAGTCGGCCAGCACCTACAAGCTGCCCAGCTTCAGCGAGTTGCCTGCCGAATTCAACGTCGCCCTGCTGGAAAACGCGGCGGAAAACGGCGTAATTTACGGTTCCAAGGCGGTGGGTGAACCCCCCCTGATGCTGGCAATTTCCGTGCGCGAGGCGCTGCGCGCCGCCTGCGCGGCCTTTGGCTCCCCGGACCAGCCCACCCTGCTGGCCAGCCCCGCCACCCCCGAAGCCGTGTACTGGGCCCTGACCCGCGCCCGCCAGCTCCACCCGGAGGCCCTGCCCCATGACTGAACCCCTCACCCCGGCCGACCTGCACCTGCTGCACGCTGATCTGCCGCCCGTCCTGCCCCTGCTGACCACCGAGGACCTGGACCCCGATGACCTCGCCCGCCACGAATGGGCCGAGGAAGTGCCCCTGAGCCCGCTGCGGCTGGTGCCGCTGGCCTGGACGGGCCCCGGGCAGGACCACCGCCCTTGAACTGGCGCGAGGCCCTGAACGCCCTGCACGAGCGGGGCGAGGCTGGCGTGCTGGTCACCGTGGCCGCCGCCCGGGGCCACACCCCGCGCGAGGCCGGGGCCAAGATGCTGGTGGGGGCCGGGCACACCTGGGACAGCGTGGGCGGCGGCAACCTGGAAGCTACAGCGGTGGCCCGCGCCCGCGCCTTGCTGGCGGCGGGCGAGCGCGCCCCCGAACTCCTGACCCTGCGCCTGACCGACCGCGCCCCCAACGAGCACGGCCGCCAGTGCTGCGGCGGCGAGGTCACGCTGCTGCTGGAGCCTTTCCTGACCGCGCGCCCGGCGGTGGCGGTGTTCGGGGCCGGGCATGTGGGCCTGGAACTGGCGCGCCTGCTCTCGCGCCTGCCGCTTGCCCTGCACCTCATTGACTCGCGCGCCGCCCAGCTGGCCCCGGAGCGGCTGGCCCCCCTGGACGGCGGCGCCGCGACCCTGCACGTCCACCACGCGCCCATCCCCGAAACGGTGCTGGCCGACCTGCCCCCGGGCACCCACCTGCGGCTGCTGACCCACGACCACGCCGAGGACGCCGCCCTGCTGGACGCGGCCCTGCGCCGCCCCGACTGGGGCTCGGTGGGATTGATCGGATCTTCGGCCAAGTGGGCGCGGTTTCAGGGGCAACTGGCCGCGCTGGGCCACCCCCCAGACGCCCTGGCCCGCGTGATCACACCCATCGGCCTCCCGGCCCTGATGACGGGGCCGGCCCGCAAGCACCCCGCCATGATCGCCCTGGCGGTGGCCGCCGAACTCGCGCCGCTGCTGTTTCCAGAGGGCCCTGGTGACGAGGCGCCCTGAAGCCTCGTCAAAGCCCCACCCTGTCCCCACCCCAAAGGAAGTTATGACCTCTGTTCTGTACCGCGCGACCCTCCTGCACACCCCTGAAAGTCCCTTTACCCACCCTGATGCCCTGCGCGCCCATGAAGACGGCGGCCTGCTGGTGTCGGGCGGCGTGATCCAGGCCAGCGGCGATTTCGCGGCCCTGCGCGCGGCCCACCCGGCCGCCCCCGTGACCGATCTGCGCGGCGGCCTGCTGCTGCCCGGCTTCATTGACACCCACGTTCATCTGCCCCAGGTGCGGGTGATCGGCGGACTGGGCCTGCCGCTGCTGGCGTGGCTGGAGGGGTGCGCTCTGCCCGAGGAAGCCCGGCTGGCCGACGACACCTACGCGCGCGCCGTGGCCCGGGACTTTCTGGATGGCCTGCTGGGTGCGGGCACCACCACCGCGCTGGTGTTCGGCTCGCATTTCGCCTCGGCGGTGGACCTGTTTTTCGAGGAAGCCGCCCAGGTTGGCCTGCGCGCCGTGGCCGGACAGGTGGTGAGTGACCGCCTGCTGCGCGATGAACTGCACACCACCCCCGAGCGCGCCTACGCCGAGGGCAGGGCCCTGATCGAGCGCTGGCACGGCGTGGGCCGCGCCCTGTACACGGTCACGCCCCGCTTTTCCCTCTCGGCCTCCGAGGGCATTCTGGACGCCTGCGCCGCCCTGATGACCGAGTTCCCCGATGTGCGTTTCACCAGCCACATCAACGAAAACGTGCGCGAGGTGGAGGTGGTGCGCGGCCTGTTCCCCGGCGCCCGCGATTACCTCGACACCTACGAGCGCGCCGGGCTGGTGAATGCGCGCGGCGTCCTGGCCCACAACATTCACCCCTCGGACCGCGAACTGGGCGTGCTGGCCGAACGGGGCTGCGCCGTTTCGCACTGCCCCTGCAGCAATTCGGCCCTGGGCAGCGGCTTCTTTCCCCTGCGCCGTCACCTGCAGGCGGGCGTGCCGGTGGCCCTGGGCAGCGATGTGGGCGGCGGCACCGGCTTTTCGCTCCTCAAAGAAGGCCTGCAGGCCCACTTCATGCAGAACCTGATGGGCGAGGCGGGCGCGCCCCTGACGCCCGCCCACCTGCTGTACCTCGCCACCCGGGCCGGGGCCCAGGCGCTGGGCCTGGAGGCGCAGGTGGGTTCGTTCCTGCCGGGCCAGCAGTTTGACGCCGTGCACCTTTCGCCCCTGCCCGGTACCCCCCTGGACGCCGTGTTCCGCCACGCGGCCAGCCCGGAACGCGCCCTGGCCGCCGCCTTTGCCACCGGCACCCCGGCCGATATTGCGGGCGTGTGGATCGGCGGCGGGCAGGTGCGGGCGCGGGCTTAACGGTCCGGGTCGGCCGCCCAGTCGGTGCTGAGAAAGGCGGTCAGCACCATTGCGGCGGCCCCGGCAAAGTACCGCCCCTCCCTGGGGCCCTCACCCCGCGCCGAGAGCAGGACCAGCGGCACACTCAGCAACTCGGCGCGGCCGTGCCAGGGAAAGGGTACGGTGCGGCGCAGGGCTGGGGGAAAGTCCGTCACCGCTGTCAGCGCCAGATACGCCGCCGCAAACGCCTGCGACCGGGCCCGTGCGGCCGGCGACAGGCCCAGCACCCGGGGCAGCACCAGCAGCCCCGCGCAGGCCACATAGTCAATGATTCCGTGCACGCGGGGCGTGACGGGCGGCTTCATGGCGTTACTCCGTGGGGCGCGGGCAGGGGAGAGCACGGCGGGCACTGGGTCATGGCAAGCCTCCTGGGGGCAGGATGACGGCTGGCCCAGGCCGGCGAGGTGCGCGCCGACTGAAGGTCCCTGAAGCTGGACCGCACCCCGGGCGGCGGGTTCCGTGAAGGGCGCTTCACGTCTGGGCGGCCCCTTCCGCTCTCCAGCCCCTGGACCCCGGCGCAGGCACCTTTTACAGTGGGGCCATGATCTGGAACTCAGGGGAGCTGAAGGCGAACCTGAGCGGACTCGCAGAGCTGCATCGTAGGGCAAAGACGAGAACATACGGGACTTCGGCGATGGAGAAGCATCCCTTCGCTCTTCCCAATCTGATTTGGAATCAGAGGCGTCCCGGATGACTTCCTCTGGCGGCGGCGGCGGCAGGGCTGACCCGGCCCCGCCAGAGGCCCACGCCGCGCTGCTGGCGCAACTGGTCGCGGCCGAAGCCGCCCTGGACACCGACCCAGCGCGTTCGCAGGCCCTGGCCGCCGGGGCGCTGGCGCAGGCTGAAGCCCTGGATACAGACCCGGCCCTGCTGGCCCGCGCCCTGTGCACGGCAGCGGCCCCGGCCCTCTTTCAGAACCGCTATACCGAAGCCCAGGCCCTGTACCGCCGCGCCTTGGCGCTGGAGGTCCCCGATGCGTCGCTGGTCTGCCGGGCGCTGAGCGGCCTGGGGGCCTGCGCGCTGCGCCAGGGCGACTATGCCCGCGCGCTGGAACTGTTTCTGGAAGGTCTGCGCCGCGTGTCCCCGGCCGACACCTTCGGGCGCCTGCGGCTGCTGAACAACGTGGGGCTGGTCCACACCGAACTGGGCGACCACGCCCTAGCCCTGCAGGCCCACGAACAGGTGGTGGCCCTGGCCGAGGAGCTGGGCGACGACACCCACCTCCTGACCGGCGTGAGCAACATCGTGATGGACCGCTACGCCCTGGGCGAGTACGCGCGGACCCTGGCCCTGATTGCGGCTCAGGAGGAGAGCGCCCGGCAGGCGGGGCTGCGCCACCACGCGCTGGTGTTCGCCACCTACCGCGTCCTGTGTCTGCTGCACCTGGGCCGCCTGGACGACGCCCAGGTGGCCGCCCACGCGCTGGCCCCGGCCGTCACCCAGGCCGAGGCCGCCGCCGACTGGGACACCGCCGCCCACGCCCTGACCGTGCTGGGGCAGGTGGCCCTGGCTGCCGGGCACCCCGGTGAGGCCAGGGCCCCCCTGAACGCCGCCCTGGCCCACGCCCGGCACTGGGGCCTGCGCGCCCGGGAATGTGAGGCCCTGCGCCTGCTCAGCGAGGCGCACCGCCAGCGCGAGGACTGGCGCGCCGCCTACGAAACCCTGGCCGCCCACCACGCCCTGGAGCGCGCCCTGCACGCTGAGCACCTGGACCGCCGGGCACGGGCCCTGCGCGATCAGGTGCAACTGGAGCGCCTGCGCCGTGAAGCCGAAACCCAGCGCCAGCAACTGCGCGCGCTGCTCGAAGACCACAACACCCTCCTGCAGGACCGCCACGCCCTGGTGCAGCAGGCCAGCCACGATCCGCTGACAGGCCTGCTCAACCGCGCCCAGTTTCGCGCCCGTGCCGAGGCGCTGCTGGCCCAGCCGGGGCAGGCCGAATGCGCGGTGGTGTTCCTGGACCTGGACGGCTTCAAGCCGGTCAACGACACCCACGGGCACGCGGCGGGCGACGACCTGCTGGTGCAGGTGGCCGGGCGCCTGCGCGGCGACCTGCGCGGGGCTGACCTGGTGGCCCGCCTGGGGGGCGACGAATTCGCGGTGTTCCTCACCCGCCTGCGCCACCCGGGCGACGCGCAACTGGTGGCGGCCAAGCTGTTAGACACCCTCTCGCGCCCCTACACCCTCTCCAGGACGGGCGCCACCGTCCATGTCTCGGCGTCGGTGGGTGTGGCTGTCACGCCCCAGGCGGGGCCCGACTTGGGCACGCTGCAGCGCTGCGCCGACGAGGCGATGTATGCGGCCAAGCGGCAGGGCCGGCGGCAGGTCTGCCTGTACGTGCCCGCTGAGGAGGCCCCGGCGCCGTAACGGGCTGGCGGCGCCCTTGCCCCCAGGCCTATCTGCTATTCAGTGAAGCATGTTCGATGAATTCGCGGTGCAGGACCTGCTTGGGCCCGATGAACGGCAGGTGCGCCGGAGCGTGCGCGCCTTCTGCGACGCGGAATTGCTGCCCCAGGTGGGCGCGTGGTGGGACCAGGGTGAGCTGCCCGTGCGCGACGTGATGCGCCGCTTTGGCGCCCTGGGCCTGCTGGGCCCCACCACCCCCGAGGCCTACGGCGGCGCAGGCACCTCCCACAGCGCTTACGGCGCCATGATGTACGAACTTGAGCGGGTGGACAGCGGCCTGCGGTCCGCCGCCAGCGTGCAGGGCAGCCTGGTCATGCTGCCCATCCTGAATTACGGCAGCGAGGCGCAGAAGGCGCGCTGGCTGCCGGGGCTGGCCAGCGGCGAGCTGATCGGCTGCTTTGGCCTCACGGAAAGTGACGGCGGCAGCGACCCCGGCGCCATGCGCACCCGCGCCGTGCGCGACGGCGACCAGTACGTGCTGAACGGCGCCAAGATGTGGATCACCAACAGCCCGGTGGCCGACCTCGCCCTGGTCTGGGCCCGCGACGACGAGGGCGCCGTGCGCGGCTTCCTGGTCCCCACCGAGACCCCCGGTTTCGCGGCCCCCAAGATCGAGCGCAAACAGAGCCTGCGTGCCAGCGTGACCGGCGAAATCGTGCTGACCGACTGCCGCGTGCCCGCTGACCACCTGCTGCCCGGCGCGCGGGGCCTGGGCGCGCCGCTCTCCTGCCTGAGTTCGGCCCGCTTTGGGATTGCCTGGGGGGCCATGGGCGCCCTGGAAGCAGTGCTGAGTGCGGCCCTGGACTACGTGGGCAGCCGAACCACCTTTGGCAAGCCGCTGGCCGCCCGGCAACTCGTGCAGGACAAGCTGGCCCGCATGGCCACCGACCACAGCCTGGGCCTGCTGCTGGCGTGGCGCCTGGGCACCCTGAAAGACGGCGGCACCATGAACCACGCGCAGGTCAGCTACGCCAAACGGAACAACGTGCGCGCCGCGCTGCAGGGCGCCCGGCTGGCCCGCGAACTGCTGGGCGGCAACGGCATCACCACCGAGTACCCGGTGATCCGCCACATGCTGAACCTGGAAACCGTGGACACCTACGAGGGCACCCACGACATCCATACCTTGATCATCGGCCGGCACCTCACCGGCCACAGCGCGCTGGAGTAAGGCCAGACGCTGGGCGGGGTGTGGTGCCCGAACGCCGAAGGGGTTGGCCCGGTTGCTTGGGAAGGGAACCGGCCACGAGTGGCCAGAGCCCCATGTGGGCGCCCACCAGGTCGGCGGCGCTGACCTGGGGCCCGCCCTGTGCGGCTGGTGCCGGCTTTATCCCAGGGCGTCGGTGGGGGGATCGGCGCTTATGGAGACTGGGCCCTGCAGCGGGGGCTCGGGTTCGGCGTCGGGGCCCAGGTCCGGGCTGGCCGGGGAGGTCAGGGCAGCCCGCAGCCACGCGATCTGTTCAGCATTGGCCCGGTCATGCTCGCGGTTCATAGCCGTCATCCTGACATGCTCGGGGCGTGCGGCGCGGCGCATGTGCGGCGCTTCACTGGGGCAGACCCAGCATCACGGTGTCGCGGCCCGCCGCCTTGGCCGCGTACAGGGCGGCGTCGGCGGCCTGCAGGATGTCCTTGACCGCCGCGCCGGGCCGCACCGCCGCCACCCCAAAGCTGCCGGTTACCTGCAGGCCCGGTGCCAGGGCCCGCCAGTCGAGCGTGCTCAGGGTGGTGCGCAGCCGCTCACACACCCGCCGGGCTTCTTTTGGGCCCAGGCCCGGCAGAATCAGCAGGAATTCTTCGCCGCCAAAGCGGGCGAGGCTGTCTCCCTCCCGCAGCTCGGCGCTCAGGCGCTGCGCCACCCGGGTCAGCACCTCGTCGCCCACCGCGTGGCCGAAGCGGTCATTCACACTCTTGAAATGGTCAATGTCCAGCAGGGCCACGCAACTGCTTTGCCCCTGCTGGGCCTGGGCCCACACCGCCTGCAGGCGGTTCATGGCGTGGGTGCGGTTGGGCACCCCGGTCAGGGGGTCACGCAGCGCCGCTTCGGCCAGGGCGCGGGCCCGCACCTCGGCTTCCTGCGCCTGGCGCTCAATCTGGCGCAGCTGCGCGCCCTGCTGAAAAAACGCCCGGTAGAGGGTCTGGGTGCGGCCGGTCAGCTGGCGCTGCACCTCAAACGCGTCGCGGTAGTCCCCCTGCTGCGCGCGGGCGTCGGCCACGGCCTGCCACGCCTGCACCGCCAGCAGTTCGCGCCCGGCCGTTTCAAAAAGGTGCGCGGCTTCCTCGGCGTCGAGGATCACGGCCCTCCAGTCGCCGCGCTCACCGTGCACGGCGGCGCGTTCCAGCAGCGCCCGCCCCAGTTGCAGCCCAATGCCGCCGGCCCGGGACAGCGCCACGTGTTCATCGGCCAGCGCCAGGGCCGCGCCCAGATCACCCTGCCAACGGGCGTGGGCGGTCAGGGCGTCCAGCACCTCGGGCCCCCAGCGTCCAGGCAGGTGCGCCTCCTCGCGCAGCCGCCCCAGGAAGGCGGCCGATACAGGCAACTGCGCCTCCAGACGCGCGCTCAGGGTGGCTGGCAGGGGTTCCCGCAGCGCCAGCGCCGCCCCCTTGACATAGTTGATGTGAAACGACTGTTGCAACTCGGTGCCCACCTGCTCGTCCACCACCAGCAGCCCCGCGGCGTGCTCGGAGTCCAGCAGCGCCTGCAGCCGGGCCGCCGCCGCTGCGTAGGCCCCGCGCTCCAGCTCATAGTGAGAGGCGTTGACCGCCACCAGCGCCACCCCCCGCGCGTCACCGCAGGCGCGGGCCAGGGCCTCGGCCCGCGCAAAGTGCCCGTCGGCCCCCTGGTCGTCGTAGGCGTCGGCCATCACCAGCGCCACGGTCACGTGCGCCTTGGCCTCCAGCCGGGGCTCGGCCAGCGCCCGCGCCGCTTCCAGACACTCCACGGCGTGCGTCATGGCCAGCGCCGAGTCGCCCAGGTCCAGGGCCATGTAGGCCGCGTCGCGGTGCAGGGTCATCAGCGCCGCGCCGCGCGCCTGGGTGATCTGCCGCTGCAGCGCCGCCAGGGTGGCTTGCGGGTGCTCAGGCACGTGGCCCCCCGCGGTTTGGGGCCAGGGCGGCCGGTGTCCACGCGCCGGCGCCCGTGCAAAGGGGGCTGTTCACAGCTGCCATGCTACTGCGCGCGGGTGTCTGGGGGCCGGGCAGGCCCACCGGGGGGGCTCCACCACTTGCTGCTGCGAATTCCGACCGGAGGGACGCGCAGAGCGGCGGAGCAGAGAGGGAAGAGGGCCGGATGTCCGGGCATTGGGCTGGCACAGCACCGAAGGTGGGGAACACCCAGCTCTTTTTTGGATGTTCCGGACATGGACCGCCGTCCGTATGGAGCGACCTCTCTACGAGATATGGTGAAAAACGCCGGCCATCGCGGCGGGGCAGGGCCTGGGAGCTGGCAGGCGGTGTTTCGCCACACCTTTGCCGGGCGGGCCGCTGGAGGGGGCCCCGCGGTTCACCAGCTGCTCAGGTCGTCCTTGAGGTCATCGGCGGCCAACTGGGCGTAGCCCCGGCGCGTGGTGTCCACGCTTTCATGGCCCAGATGCGCGGCCACCCGGCCGAAGTCCTTGATCTGCCGCAGCAGCCGGGTCCCCGCGTATTTGCGTCCCGGGTGAAAGCCGCGGAAGGGCACCCCCGCCGCCCCGAACGCTTTCTGGGCGTGGTAGCGCGCCGTCATCATGTGCCCGTAGCGAAACAGGTGGTCGTGCGGTGTGGTGCGGCGGCCATCGGTATGCTCAGGGCCGCCGGGCCCGTACAGGCCGCGGTAGTGCCGCGCGGCCCGCGCCAGACTGGTGCTGATCGCCACGACCCGCGCCTTGCGGCCCTTGCCGCTGCGCACCAGGAGGTGCCGGGCCTGTTCATCCAGGTCGGCCCAGCGCAGCGCCAGCGCCTCGCTGATGCGCAGGCCCGCGTGGGCGGTGAGGAACAGCAGGAATTTCACGTGAACGTCCGCGTGTTCCAGCACGTCGGCCAGTTCGTCTTCGGTGTAAGGGGGCCGCTTGATGATGCCGGGGGTGCGGTCCTTGGGCACCCGCGTGTCCCGGAAGGGGTCGGCGTCGGTAGCCCCGGCCCAGCGCAGCGCGCGGTACAGGCAACTGGCCGCCGCCACCTTCAGCTGCACGCCGGCAGGTTTGCGCCCCGCCGCCAGCAGGTGGTTGATATACCCCTGCGCGTCGTGCCGCCCTGGCCGCAGCAGGTTGATCGCCTGCCCGGCAGCGTAGTCCACAAATTGCCGCGTGCCCAGCGCATACGCCTCAACCGTGCGCGCGCTGGTCAGGACCCCGCTGCCCCCCTGGTGAGCAAGGAACGCCGTGGTCAGCGACACGAGCGCCGCGTGGTCTTTGAGCGCCGCCGCTTCGACCGCCCGGCGGCGCAGCTCATCGTCGTGCAGGTTGGTCCATTCCCGGCTCTGGGCCAGCAGGCTGTGTTGGGCCACGGCCAAGGCAGAACTACTGTGAGCCATACTGCTTATCTTACCTAATTCTACTTAGATAAGAGAAGCCACACTCTACGAGCCGAGCCGTTTTGCAGCGTAGGGATATTCGACGTCCAGCACGGACTTTTTTGCACTCTGTTTCGTTGTCCCTCTCTCTTTTGCCGTTGAAGCCCTGGGCGAAGTCTGGGGGGCCTGTTCCCCTCAAAATTTGTCAGAGGCCCCTTCCTGGCCTTCCTGTGACCTTGACTTTTTTTGTTCGTCCCAGCCGCCCTTTTTTGGCTCACCCTGGGCGATGGCGCTGGAAGCTGTCCACTCGGCTCCTCGAAACAGGTGGTGGCAGGCCGCGCGGTTCGGTGCGTTGGACGGAAATGGCCCGGGTGCTGTAAGCCACAGCCCGCAGTGTGCACTTAGCCCCCGCATTCACCATCTACCTCCTTCACTAAAAAGCCCGGTTGCGGCCGGCTCTAGGCGAAATTCAGAGCGGCTCCCTGAGGGAGGTTGACCTCATAAGACACCCTTCTTGACTGACCGGTCGGTAAGGTCATGTGCTATGCTGGTTTCATGATGCTTCCGACTCCTTCTGGGACGCCCAAAGTCAGTCCCAAGGCGACCCTCTTTTTCACCATCTTTACGGCTATGCTGGGCTTAAGCGTGTTGTTTCCAGTTATTGCCCCACTGGCGCGGCAGCTGGGGCTGTCTGAATCCCAGGCAGGGTGGTTTTCTGCCGTCTACTCGCTGATGCAGCTGGTGTTCGCGCCGTTCTGGGGCCAGCAAAGTGAGCGGTGGGGCCGCAAGCCGGTGCTTCTCCTGGGGTTGGTGGGCTTTGCGCTCAGCTTCGGTCTGTTTGGGCTGGTGGCGCAATTGGGACTCCGTGGCGTGCTGGGGGGCGGGCTGGTCTTCGCGCTGCTGCTGGCCTGCCGCCTTCTGGGCGGGCTGCTTTCCAGTGCCACCCTACCCACGGCGCAGGCCATGATGGCCGACCTGACCCCCCGTGAGGCGCGCGCCAGCGCCATGGGGCTCATCGGCGCGGCATTCGGGCTGGGCGTGGTGTTTGGCCCGGCCCTGGGCGGCCTGTTGAGCGGTGTGGGATTGGTGGCGCCTGTCTTTTTCAGTGCGGGGCTGGGGTTGCTGACGGCGGTGGTCGGCTTTTTCACCCTCCCAGAAACCCTGCGGCGCGATCAGGCTTCGCCGCAGGGCCAGACCGGACGCGCTGTTTTGCAGGCTGCTCCTGTGCGGATGCTGCTCCTGCTGGGCGCGCTGAGCACCCTCGCCAGTGTGGCGATGGAACAGACCATCGGGTTTTATGTGCAAGACACGCTGCACCTCAGCACCACCGCCACCGCGCGGACGGTGGGCAGCATGCTGGCCCTGTTCGGCATTGTGGCGGCGCTGGTGCAGGGCGGGGCCATGCGGCGCCTCGGCCGCGCCATACCGCCCGCCCACCTGCTGGCGCTGGGACTGGGCACCATGGGGGCCGGCATGGGGGCGTTGTCGCTGGCGGCCTCTGCCTGGACCATGGCGCTGGCCCTGGCGGTGATCGGCGTGGGCAGCGCCCTGCTCAGTCCCACCCTGAGCGCAGCCCTCAGTTTGAGTGTGGGTGAGCGGCAGCAAGGTGCGGTGGCGGGCTTCAATGCTTCAGCGCTGGCCCTGGGCCGCATGGCAGGGCCTCTGCTGGGCACGGCGCTGTACCAGCGCGTGGGGCACGCGGCGCCCTACTGGGTGAGTGGCAGCCTCCTGGCCGCCCTGCTGGCCTGGGTGTGGATGATCCGGCCCCAGATTCGCGCGGTGGCAGCGCCGCAGGTCTGATAAGCCAGTAAAGGTGTTGACTGAGGGCCTGCGGCGCTGCCCCACTGCGGGCCCTGATTCGTTTCAAAATAAGTCTTGATATCTTGTGATATCAAATTAGCCAATCCCAACCATTAGGCAGACGACGGACTTTCCTGCACTGGACGCCCAATCCGTAATCCCTCTTTCCTCACTCAAAGCCGCACCACAAGCGCAGGCAAAGAGGGGCTGGGACTCTACGTAAAGGCCCCAACAGGCGTGCAGGGACCAGCACCAAGACAGGGTTCTCCCCTTCAGAACACGAACCCTATTTGCTCCTCTCCTGCAGCCGAGACCCTAAGCTCCAAGAGGAACCCGCCCGGTGCGACCCACACTCCATATAGGTTGAGCCAGTGGCCTGGGCCAAAGCAAATGGAACGGCCCCTCTTCGAGCCAGCTCGCGTCACAGTACCCCGCTAACGCGGCCCAACATCTGACGCCCAGAACAGGGCTATCGAGATGAAGAGGTGGATACTGGCTGCGCTGCCTGACGCCCGCGTGGCACCCGGTCGAGATGCAGAAGCTGGGCGAGGCCGAACACCCAGGCCACGGAGAACAGCGCCCCGCCTGTCACATCGGTCGGATAATGCACACCGATATAAACCCGTGAGAGCATCATCCCCAGGACGTACAGCACCCCCAGCACCAGGGCCGGCAGGTGCCAGCGCGTCGTCCAGAGAACCAGGATCACCGAGGTGGCGAGCGCAGCGGCAAACATGGCATGTCCGCTGGGAAACGAAAAGTCTGGCTCGGGCAAGATGGGCGTCCAGAAGGCTGGCCGTGGACGGTCAAAGAGGTTCTTGAGCAGTAGGTTGATGATCGCCACCCCGCCCAGGCTCAGGGCCATGAAATACGCCAGCCGCCGCCGAACACGGTAAAGCACGGCGACCAGGAGCAGGCCCAGCGGGGCCATGCCCTTGGCACTGCCCAGGATGGAGAATGTCGCCGCCACGTGGTTCAGTGCAGTGGAACTGTGGGCATGCAGGGCCAGCATGAGGGGTTTTTCGAAGGCGAACGGCTCTTGCTCAAACACTTCCTGGGCGATCTTCACGAAGCCCAGCAGGGGGAGCAGCAGCCCCAGAAAGAGCAGCAACAACAGGTGACCGTGACGCTTCAGAAAGTTGGTCAGGTGGGCGAGCGGGGCTTGGGGGGACGACATAGGTCACACCCACCCTATGCACTGGTGACAGCTGGCAGGTAAGGACTGTGGAAACGTCAGGTGAAGATGTAGCTTGTGGCCCATGCTGCGGGCCAGAAGGCATGGTTAGTCTTTTGCTTAATCTGGGGGGTTTCGTTGGGCCACCTTCTGCTTCCCTGATGGTGCCGACGATGCGGGCTGACAACCACACAGGGCCTGAGCAGATGCGCCAGCAATGTTGCGCTACAGCCTGCTGGGGCCGGTCACTGATTTGATATCACCGTATATTAGAAACTGGGCGCAGCGGCTGGGCCTATGCCGCCCTGTGCAGGAAAGCGCCTACACTAGGAGGGTGATGCCAGAGCGGCCAGCCGCGCCTTTTCCAGTTCACCCGCTCGACATCGTGCCCCTGCCCGCGTATCTGTGCGACAGGGCAGGCGCCACGGTTTACGTGAACCCTGCCCTGTCGCGGCATGTGGGTCTGGCCGCCGACAGGCTGTGCCGGCAGGGCGTCGAAACCCTGTTTCACCCGGCGGATCGCCAGGGGCTTGGCCCGCTGGCCGCACTAGGCGTTCCTGCCGAACAGGCCGTGCGGGTCCGGTTGGCAGATGGACAGCACCACTGGCACCGGCTGCACAGCGCCCCGGCCGGGGAAAGCGGACCGCCTGGGTCGGTGGTCGTGATCCTGTCCAGGCTTCAAGAGCAGCGCGAGATAGAGCCCCAGCTTCAACATCTCCCCGCGTTGGCGCAGGGCCTCGCGCAGGCCCAGACCGTGCCCGAGGTGCTCGACACTCTCCCCCTCCTGGCCCAGATCCTGGGCGCCGACCAGATCAGCCTGGGCACGCTGCAGCCTGGTCACCTTCAGCGCGTCTGTGCGGGTCAGCCTGCGGGCCCGGCCCTCCCGCTGGAGGGGCCGCTGGCCGACGTCTTGCAGGCTGGCGCGCCACTGGTCCTGTCGAGCACCCAGGACACCCCTCTTTCCCAGGCAACTGCCCTGCTTGACCGCCCGCAGGCGGCGCCGAGCGCGCTCCTCTTGCCCCTGAGAACCGATCAGCCGCTGGGGGCCGCCGTGCTGGGTTTCGGTGGGCCACGCACACTGGGGCCTGCCGAACAGGCAGTGGCGCAAACCGGCGCGGCGCTGCTGGCCCAGGCGCTGGACCGGGCGCAGCAGCGCGCGCGTGACCGGGCCGACCGCACCCGGCTGGTGCTGGACGGTCTGCCGCAACTCGTGTGGACCTCGCAGCTGGGCAGCGGCGAGGCGCACTTTAACCGCACGTGGTGCACCTACACAGGCCAGCCGGCCCGCGCCGGGCGCGAGGTCTGGCCGCAGGTGATCCACCCGGACGACCTGCCCAGCGTGCTGGCCACGGTCACCCCCACGCCACTGGGCGCCTTTGAGCAGCAGGTGCGCCTGCGCCGACACGACGGGGCGTACCTCTGGCATCAGGTGCAGCTCACGCCCCTGCCCACGGGCGAGTGGCTGGGCAGCGCCACCAACATCCACGACCACAAGGAGGCCGAACTGGCCCTGGCCCGCAGCGAGGCGCAGCTCTCCGGGGTGCTTGACGCCCTGCCGGTGGGCGTGCTGCTCGCCGATCCATCCGGGCACCTGATCCGCGACAACGCCGCGCACCGCGAGCTGTGGGGGGTGGCCCCCGAAACCACCCGCTGGGAAGAGTACGGCGAGTGGGTGGGCTGGTGGCCCGAGACCGGTCAGCGGGTGGCGGCGCACGAGTGGGCCATGACCCGCGCGCTGCTGCGCGGCGAGACGGTGCGCGGCGAACTGATCGAATACCAGCCCTTTGGCCGCAGTGAACGGCGGTTTTTCCTGAACAACGCCGCGCCCATCTGCGGCGCAGACGGCCAGCTGTTGGGGGCGGTGGTGGCCGAACAGGACGTCACGGCCCGCATGGCCGCCGAGCGCGCGCTGCAGCAAAACGTGGAGCGCATTGGCCTGGCGCTGGCGGCCGGGGCCATTCTGGGCACATGGTTCTGGGACCTGCGCCATGACCGCTTCACTGTGGACGAGGCCTTTGCCACCAATTTCGGCCTGGATCCCGCGCTGGGTCAGGAGGGCCTCAGCCTCGAACAGGTGGTCGCCACCGTGCACCCGGATGACCGGCCAGGGCTGATGGCGGCCATTGCCGAGGCGGTGGCCCGCGGCGGGGCCTACGCCCATGAATACCGGGTGCGCCGCCGCGACGGGCGGTACTACTGGATTGAGGCCAACGGCCGGGTGGAGCACGCCGCCGACGGCACGCCCGTCTCGTTTCCGGGGGTTCTGCTGGACGTGGAAGGGCGCCGGGCGGTGCTGGCGGCCCTGCGGGAAAGCGAGGAGCGCTTCCGCGAACTGGCCGACCACATCAGCCAGTTCGCCTGGACGGCGGACGCCTCCGGGGCCATTGGCTGGTACAACAAGCGCTGGTACGACTACACCGGCACGTCGCCCGACGAGGTGCGCGACTGGGGCTGGGCCCGGGTGCACCATCCGGAGTACCGCGAGGGGGTGGTGGCCAAGTTCAGGGCCGCCATCGCCAGCGGCGAGCCGTGGGAAGACACCTTTCCCCTGCGCTCACGCAGCGGCGAGTACCGCTGGTTTCTCTCGCGGGCGGTGCCCATCCGCGACGCCCAGGGGCAGGTGATCCGCTGGTTTGGCACCAACACCGACGTGACGGCGCAGCGCGAAGCGCAGGCGCAGCTGGCCGAGCTGGCCGCCTCACTGGAAAAGCGGGTGCAGGCGCGCACGGCGGAGCTTGAACAGGCCAACGCCGAACTGCGGCGCAGCAACATGGCCCTGGAGCGCTTCGCGTACATCACCTCGCATGACCTCAAAGAGCCCATCCGCACGGTCAGCAGCTTCACGCAGTTGATTGAGCAGCGCTACGGCGCCCAGCTGGATGACCGGGGGCGGCTGTACCTGGGCATGGTGATCCGGGGCGCCGAGCGCATGAGCGCCCTGGTGGACGACCTGCTCACCTATTCCCGGCTGAGCGGCGAGAACGTGCCCCTGCAACCCGTGGACCTGGGCACCCCCCTGACCGAGGCCATGGCCCGCCTGAGCCGCCGCCTGGAAGAAACCGGCGCGCGGGTCACGGTGGGCGAGTTGCCCACGGTGCTGGGCGACGGACCGCAGCTGGCCCAGCTGTTTCAGAACCTGCTGTCCAACGCCCTGAAGTTCACCCGCCCAGGGGTGGTTCCCGACCTCAAGGTGGAGGCCATACATGAGGGCCAGAACTGGCATCTGCAGGTGTCGGACAACGGCATTGGCATTGAGGCCGAATATCTGGAACGGATTTTTGTGCTGTTTCAGCGCCTGCACCCCCGCGACCAGTACGAGGGCACCGGCCTGGGCCTGGGCATCTGCCAGAAGATCATTGAGCGCCACGGCGGGCGGCTGTGGGCCGAGAGCACGCCGGGCCAGGGCAGCACCTTTCATTTCACGCTGCCCGAAGTGCCGGCCCCCCCGCAAGGCGCCGTGGTGGCCAGCTAAGGCCAGGCAGGGATCGTGCGAGGGCCTTGCCTCTTTCCCTCGCCCTTCCACAGCCTTGCCCTCCGGCGACTGGGGGAGCAGGACAGTTTCAGCAGTCCACAGAGGAGAGCCTGACAAACACGCTGCTTTTCTCCTCCCCCTTGTGGGGCTTCCGTCAGAGAAGGGATACCGTTGGCGAAGTCAGGCCGGAATACGCCGGGTATTACTGGCCCTCACTCGATCACGTGGTCAGCGACAGCTTCATTGGGAGTTGTGTGCGCGGTGGCAACTTCAACGGCACCGACCACACATGGACCGAATGCCAGGTGGCCCGACCTTGAGGGGGCGTAAGATACGCGCCATGAAGCCGTTCCTGCCTCTCGGTCTTGCAGCGCTGTTCCTCCTCGGCTTGACCGGCTGCGTGAACAGCTCTTCTTCGCCCTTTTCTCCGCCCGGCCCGAACAGCGGCGTGGTCAATGGCGGCACAGTCCAGCTCACGGTGCCGCAAGGCACCACCCGCACGGGCACAGTGACCATCAATTACGGACCTGTGCCCACGGGCACGCCGCTGATCTGGAGCAAGTCCAACGAGGCCGCAGCCCAGCATCCGGATCCCAATGTCATCTACGTCTCCCCGGAAGGCATCACCTACACCGTTCCAGCACGGACCTTCACCACCGGGACTTCGCACACCACCACCGTGAATGTGACGGTCCCCTCCACAGTGGCCGTCGGCACCCGCTCCACAGCCCTGCTGGGCCTGACGCGCACCGACGTACCCGCCGGACCTGGCCCCGTTGGTTTCGTGGTCACCGTCACAGCTCCCTAAACGGCGCTTCAGAGCCGCGCCGTACCCCACACCACGGGAGTACGGCGCAGCGTTTTTCCTGAAACGGAACTCTCTGGCGTGGATCCTCACTTCCTGAGATCGTTCAATACCCAGAAAATGCTGAATCCTGATGTGTAGTGGGAAGGCGACCCACATCACACTCAGGCCGACTGGATGGATGATCTGCCAGGGTACGACTGTGTAGGCCAGCAGGACAGCGTCCACCACCAGGAAGGGGCCTACTGAAGGAGCGTAGCGGAGCGCCCGCGAAGTGTGTTTCCCTCCTGCTGGACAACCTGGGCATAGGCCTGGGCTGCGGCGTTGTACCGGGCGCGGGCTGCCCGCGCCGCCTCTTCTGCGCCTCCCAGGGCCTGGGCAGCGACCCTGAGGGCGTTCAGTGCGGCCTCCTCATCTGCCCGTGGGTCCGCGGCTTCTGCCTGTGAACCGTCCAGCGGCGACTCCCCCGTATCCGGCGACTGTTCCACCTCGTCCGGGACGTCTACCTGCACGTCCAGCTGCCCAGGTCCAATGCCCTCAATCAGGCGCGTGCCTGCGGTCTGGGGTCCGGCCCGGTTGGTGGTGCGCACGGGCGTACCGCTCTGGACATACTGCGCCGCCAGCCGCAACGCCTCATCTATGCCCATGCTGCTCCGGTGACAGTTGGTCGAATCGAAGCTGAAGTCCAAACAGGTCAACTGCGCCGTGATGCTGACCGCCGTGGGGTCGCCCAGCGGCTCTCCGCTCATCTGTTTCAGGGCGTAGCCGAACGCCCCAGCCACCCGCCCCACTTCATGGGGTTCCGTCAGGGAAGGTGACAGAAGCCCTTGTGGGGGATCCGCAGAGCGGCGCAGCAGAGGGAGCAGCGAGTGGGGCGTCCCAGACGACGTTTCTTCCATAAGACACTCGCCACGCTTGAACACTGTCCGAACCATTGGGGAAGACACGAAGCGCCTTTTCACAAGTGGCTGAGGGTAAAGGCGGCGAGGAAGCCGCAGGTCGTGGCCAGCCCAATCACCGCGCCCCCTTCTTCGTAGGCTTCCGGCAGCATGGTGGACGACAGCATGGTCAAAATGGCGCCCGCCGCAAAGGCCTGAATCCCCGCCACCAGATTGGCGTCGGCGTGGCGCAGCAGCGTAAAGCCCAGGCCCGCAGCCACCGCGCTCAGCAGGGCGATGGCGCTCCACATGCCCAGGATATGCAGCGGGGCGTGGCCCGCGCGCTTCAGGCCCACGCTGGCGCTGAGGCTCTCGGGGATGTTACTCAGGAACACCGCCGCCAGAAACACCCAGCCCACCTTACCGCCCGCCAGCAGGCCCACCCCGATGGCCACCGATTCCGGCACACCGTCCATCAGGCTGCCCAGCACAATGGCCGACGCCGCGCCGGCCTCCTGCTGGCCACCACTGCGTTTGCGGTGCCGACCACCCGCGCGGCCTATCATCAGGTCGCCCAGAAAAAAGGCGAGGGCGCCCAGCAGCAGCCCGGTGGCAGCCGCGTCAAAGCCCCCTTTGCCCAGGGCCTCGTCCATCAGCTCAAAGGCCACGCTGCTGACCAGCACGCCGGCGCCCAGCGCCATGATGAGGGCCACCACCTTTTTGCTGATGGGCGCGTACAGCCCCAGCAGGGCTCCCACCACCAGCGACGAACCCCCAGCCAGCCCCCACAGCGCCGCAGTCCACATGGAGGAATTGTTCCACCGCTCCTGGGGTCCACCGTGAGCGGGCCCTGGGGGCAACCCTGAAGCTTGGGCCCGCAGGATCAGGGCAGACGGTGGGCTCAACCAAGGCGGGCGGCCTGTGACAGCGGTATTCCGTTCCGCCTTGGGGAGAAAAGCACCCCCCTCAACGCCACTCCAACCACTGTCTATCGCGGTCAATCGCTCCGCTCGCCCCACATCACCTGAAGGTAAACCCTTTAGGTGATGTGGTTACCGCTATGACACCGCCCCCTGCTGCGGGGCCACCAGTGACAGATGTACCGGGTCGGTGCCGCCGGTTGACCCCCCACGCCTGCACCTGGGCCGCCCGCCGCGCCGTGCCTAGACTCACCGCATCTCGTTCACAGCGCCGCGCCTGACCCAGCGGCGCAGGAGGATCTATGACCCGGAGCCTGACCCCCGCCTTGACCCTGAGCGCCCTGCTGCTTGCCGGCTGCGCTTCGGTGGCCCCCTTGCCCACCCCAGCGGCGCAGACAGCGCCGGCGGTTTCAGACGCGCTGGCAGCCCAGCCGACGCCCGCAGACGCCACAGCGCTGCAGGCCCAGGCGGTCGCCCCGGCGGACTTTGTGCTGCTGATTCGCGGCCTGGAGCCCTTTTACTCGCCCAGTGCCCACAAGGACAACAGCGTGACCCCTGCAGGCTGCGACACCTATTTCAGGGACATGATTCAGTACTTTTACAACCAGGACGCGCTGTGGGGCAGCAAGCTGCGGACGGTGGGCTTTTACGACAAGCAGGCGCCGAGCAGCTGTTACGTCAACCTCAAGGACGTGCGCCCGCCCAAGCCCTACTCCAGCAACCTGCTGCTGGAGAACAGGACCTTCACCAACGACACGTCCATCGTGCAGCTGGGGCAGCGCCTGGCGTGGTGGGTGTACACCAACTACACCGCCAAGGGCTACACGGTGAGCCTGGTGGGGCATTCGCTGGGCGGTTTGGTGGCGCGGGTGGCGGTGGGGGCCAGCGGGAAAGACCCGCGCTTTCCCCCCACCCTGGCGGTGAAAACCATGATGACCCTCAACACGCCGAACAATGGGGCCACGTTTGCGTCGCTGGCCAACAACGTGACGTGGTCGTGCAACACCCAGTGCAAGGAAATGACGCCGGGCTCCGACTTCTTGCGGGTGCTGAACACCGACTGGGACAGTGGCAACAGCGGCGTGAAATACCGCTTCAACCTGGGCGGCAGCAACGACTACGTGGTGGGCGACACCCGCTCAAGCGCCATTGGCGGCACGGGCAGCGCCTGCTATTACACCAACCCGTCGTTTGACCACGGCAGCATCCTGACCGACCCCTCCGGACGCGAAGACGCCACCATGAAGTGCTGGAATGACCGCCGCACGGCCTACACCCAGGCGCCAGTGACAGCCACCGGCCAGCGCCACCCCCTGAGTTCCACCTTCCTGTGGGCCACCTCGCCCTGAGCACAGAGGTGCAGGAGAGGGCGCAAGTGCCCCTTTCCTGCACCTCCGGGAGCCCAGACGCCCATATGGATGCCGGGTGAACCGTTCCAAAACCTGTTCAACCTGAGCCGACCTGCCAAGCGGCGCCGAGGGGCGGTCACGGGTGGTCTGGACGCCGGAGGAAGCGGCGGGCTCCCGATTCGCCCATGGCATGAACAGAGAGTGAATCAGGAACAGGCGGCGGCCCCACGCCGCGCCTCAAGCTGCCTGGGGCCGGCCTGGCGAGGGCGGCGCGAAGGTACTTTTAGCTGTGCGTGTCCCGCTGGGCACGAGCCGGGTCAAGCACAGGGAAAGTCGCTGTCCAGTACCGGCAGCGGCGCGGGTGGGGGCTCTCCCCTGCCCTATTCCCCGTCCTTCACCAGCCCCAGGGCCAGGACAGCGCTGAGGGCCTGGGTGCGGTTGCGCACCCCCAGCTTGGCGTAAGCGGCGCTGAGGTAATTGCGCACGGTGGTTTCGGAGAGGCCCAGCAGGGACGCGATACGTTTGTTGGGATGGCCGCCCCGCAACAGGCGCAGCACGTCGAGTTCGCGGGGGGTCAGGTCGGTGGGCGGCGTCTGGGCGCCTGGACCCAGCGGGCCGGGCTGGGGCGCGGCGGCCAGCGCTGGCCCAGTGTGCCCCCCAGCCTCTGCCGGGGCCTGGACAGCGCGCGCCAGGGCCTGGGTGATGGCGTGCTGGGCGCCGTCCGTGGGGAGCGCGCTGGCCCGCGCCAAGACGTCCGGGGCCAGCCGCGCACGCACCCCGGCCTGCAGACGGAGGCGATCTGCGTCGTCCACCCAGACGTCACCCAGGCGGTGTTCCTGGGCCAGGGCGTCGCCAGCGGCCAGGGCGGCCGCCGCCTGCTGGGGCTGATCCAGGGCCAGACCGGCAGCGGCCAGGGCCAGCGCCACGTTGAGCCCCGGCGGCCAGTTGCCTGCTTCCACCAGCACAGGCCACGCGCGCCGGGCAAGGTTCAGGGCCTCGTCCAGGCGGCCCTGGCGCGCCACAACCAAGGCCAGAATCGCCTGGACCTGCGCAATGTCACCAGCCCAGCCCAGGCGACCAAACAACGCGGTGGCCGCCCGGTAGGCGCGCTCGGCCGCTTCATCCTCATTCAGCACGGCCTCGGCGTCGCCGAGGTTGTACAGCAAGATGGCCTGCGCGGTCAGGTCATGCTGGGCGCGCATGGCCTGCAGCGCGGCCTGAAACAGTGGCCGGGCCCGGCCCGGGTCCCGGAAAACATTCATCCACAGCAGGCCCAGGCGCGACTGCGCGACCGCCCGCCCGTGTTCAGCGCCCAGCACCTCGGCCAGATGCAGACTCTCCTCGTAGGCGGCGCGCGCCCGCTCGGGCTCACCGCCCGCCTTGAGCACGTCGCCCAGGGTCACGGCCGTCAGCATCTCCTGATAGGGCTGCGGACCCGCCCGGTACGAGCTGAGGGCCGCTTCCAGCAGGGCGGTGGCCCGCGCCAGTTGCCCGGCGTCCAGGGCGGCGCGGGCCAGCAGCACCTGCGCGCTGGCCTGCAGGGCCGGCAAGCCCGCGTCCCCGGCCAGGGCCAGCGCGGCCTCAGCAAGTTCCAGGCAGCCCGGCTCGGCGGCCATCAGGCGCCGTCCGCCTTCGGCGAGCAGCACGCGGACATGAAGCTCCGGGTCCAGGGTGGCGGCCGTGGCCCGCGTGGCCCCCAGCAGGGCGCGGGCTTCAGCCATGTGGCCCTGGCGCGCCAGCAGGAGGCCTGCTGCGGTGCCCGCGCGGACCCGCGCCGCTGGCGCCAGGTCGGTGCGCGCCAGCAGTTGCCGGCACCACGCCAGACCCTCGCGGCCCCGGCCGCGCTGCACCCAGGTGGCGTAGGCTTCGGCGCACAGCCGTGCGCCCCAGCTGGCGGCGTCGGGGTCGGGCGCCGGTTGGGCCGTGACCCAGACCAGCACCAGGGCCGCGCGTTCATGCGCCGCATCGAGGTGCGGGGCCAGGGCCGCTTCCTGCCCAGCCGCCACCCGCTGGTCCAGGTCCCGCAGCACCAGCGCCGCGAGGGCCAGCACCGCCGCGCGGCGCTCACCCGTGTGGTCCAGGCGTTCCGCCGCGTAGGCCCGCAGGGTTTCAAGCAAGCGGAAGCGGCCGTCTGGCAGCGGCACAATCAGGCTGGATTCGGCCAGGTCCAGCAGGTCGGCGAATGTGTCGGGGGCTGGACCGGCACCCGCCATGAGCGCCTGCGCGTCTTCGGCCCCAAACGGCCCCGGAAAGACCGACAGCCAGCGAAAGAGCCGCGCCACTGGGTCAGGCAGCAACTGTTCACTCCAGCGCGCGACCTCTGCCAGGGAGCGGTGGCGCCTGGGGGCGTCGGCGGGGCCACCCTCTGGCAGCCGGGCCTGCACCTGCCCCAGCAGGGCGCGCAGGGAGAATAGCCCGGTGCGGCGCGCGGCCAGTTCCAGCGCCAGTGGCAGGCCGTCCAGGCGGCGCACCAGGTCGGTCAGCAGCGGCTCGTCCCCGGGGGCCAGGGCAAAACCGGGCACGGCCTCGCGGGCGCGTGTCAGAAACAGGGTGGCGGCGGGCGAGCCCAGCGCCGCCGCTGCGCTGCCGGGCCCGGGCAGCGCCAGAGGCTGCACCCGCCACACCCGCTCCCGCCGCAGGCCCAGGGCCCGGCGACTGGTCACCAGCACCTGCACCTCTGGCAGCGCGGCGAGCAGTTCGGCCACAGCGGGCGCGGCGCCCTGCATCTGTTCCAGATTGTCCAGCACCAGCAGGCGGGGGCGAGGGGGCAAAAAGGCCCGCAGCGCCTGCAGCGGCGGCTGAGCGCCAGACAGCCGCACGCCCAGGGCCCGCGCCGCGCCCTCGGCCAGCCGCTCGCCCTCGGTCAGGGCCGACAGGTCGGCCTCATGGACCGCCAGACCCAGCTGCGCCGCCTGCCGGGCCACCGCCGAGGCCAGGGCCGTCTTGCCCACCCCGCCGGGCCCCACCAGGGTCAGCAGCCGCGTGCCCCCGCGCAGGGCGGCCAGCAGCGCCGCTTCGTCCGCTTCGCGCCCCACCAGCTCCGGGGCCTCCTCGGGACCGGGCCAGGACACAGGCCGCAGGTGGGGCAGGCTCATGGGCGGCCGCCCCGCCGGGCCAGGGCCGCTGAACCTGGGCCGAACACGCAGTGGTTCACAGGCTCCACTCTACTGGGCGTGGCCTGGGCCTCGGCGCGGGGCCGGCGCCTGGGCACCGTGGCCCCGTTGATCCGGCGTGGGGCATCCGGACAAGGGCCACGGGGCAAACCATGGGCCGCACCCCTGGCGCCATGCCATGCTTGTTGCACCGCGCCGCCCTCCGTGTGGATCCACAGGCGCGGGGATGAACGCCGCGCCGCTGCCCATGGCCGGGGGGGGGCCGTCATTCTGGCAGGCGGGGCGGGCCCTGGACGGCGTCAGGGTTTTGTAGCAGCCCCTGCGGCAAGATGAGCGCCGTTATCTCAGCCCGTTCTCAGGAGAGCGATGCCCCGACCCAACGCCAGTTTGACCCGCATCTTCCTGCTGCTGCTCGTGGGCCTGCTGGCCCCGCTGCTGTGGCCCGGCGTCCTGCCCAACCTCTGGAGCACCCAGGGCTTTTCGGCCGATCACCACCACGACTGGGCGCCCTCGCTGGTTCTCCTGCACGTGGGCAGCGATCTGCTGATTGGTCTGGCGTATACCGTGATTGCCGGCCTGCTGGCCCTGATGGTCTCCCGCAACCGCGAACACCTGCCCTTTGACTGGGTGGTGCTGGCCTTTGGGCTGTTTATTGTGGCCTGCGGCCTGACGCATGTGATGCACGTGCTGGTGCGCATTTATCCGGCCTACTGGCTGGACGGGTACCTCCGGGCCATGACGGCTATCGTGAGCGTGGCCACCGCCGCTGCCCTGCCGCCCCTGATGCCGAAAGTCCGGGCGGCGCTGCAGGCCACGGCCGCCCTGCAGCGCAAGGAGCAGGAATTGCAGCAGGCCCTGACCCGCAACGTGGCCCTGCTGGAAATGGTGCAGCTGTCGGGGCAGCCAGGGGACGTGCTGGCCACCGCCGAGCAGGTGCTGCTGAAGTTCCGCGACGCCCTGGCCGCAGACTGGCTGGGCATTGCGGTGCAGGAGGGCGATCAGGCGCGGCTCACCCGTGTCTGGCATTCAGGGCGCGCCACCGGCGCCCTGACCCAGACGGAGCTGCCGCCCGTTCCCCGGGGGACAGGCCTGGCGTGGCTGGCCATTGAGGCGCAGGCCCCGGTGTACATCGCGGACTACGCCGCGCATCCGCGCGCCCACCCGATGTATGTCCAAGAAGGGTTATCGGCGGTGGCCCTTTTGCCGCTCTTTGACGCCACGACGGGCCAGACCACCGTTCTGATCGTCAGCAGGGTGCACGCGGTAGGCCCCTGGACGGCGGAGGAGCAGCAGCTGTTCGAGGCGGCGCGGGTGGCGCTGCTCGTGGCCATGGAACGCCAGCACCACCTGTACCGCCTGGAAACGGCGGCCCTGCAAGACGCGCTGACTGGACTGGGCAACCGCCGGGCCTTTGAACTGGACCTGAAAGCCGAGGTGGCCAGCGCCCGGCGCCACGGCTACGCCTTTGGCCTGATGATGATGGACCTCGACGGCCTGAAGACCGTCAACGACGAGTTGGGCCACGACGCGGGGGACCAGTTGCTGCGGCTGTTCGGGCAGGGCCTGCGCCAGCAGCAACGGGCCGAGGACCGCTGCTACCGCCTGGGGGGCGACGAGTTTGCCGTTCTGCTGCCCCACAGCCCGCCCAGCGCCGCCGCGCCCCTGCTGCGCCGCACGGAGCAGCTGATGGCCCACGTGCAGGCGCAGGGCTTCGCCGCCGCTGGCGTGAGCGTAGGCATTGCGTTTTTTCCAGACGAGCGCCTGGGCCCCGAGGACCTGATGCGCCTGGCCGATGAGCGGCTGTACGCCATGAAAGCCCAGCACCGCCGCGCCCGCACCGGGCAGGGGTAACACGGCTTTCGAAAACTTCCGTCACGCGTAACGGAAGTTTTCCGACCCGAGGAACTCGCAGAGCGGCAGTCTGCATGCGGGGCGCTCTGGTCGCACGACACCGCCAGCCGAGCAGGTGAGCCCACCAGGCCGGGCGGGCCCAGCGGATGGTCACGGCCGCCAGCAACAGGGCCGTGACAAGTCCTGCCCCTACGTGCCAGCGGCCGGCGCCAGGGGCAGGTGAAGGGTGGGGTGGTTCCGCCCAGGGGAGGAAAGCACCCCCTGGGCGTCACGCCAACCGCCCGCTGTGGCGGTCACTCGCGGCGCTCGCCACAGATGAGCTGAAGCGTTCACCTTCAGGTCATGGTGCGGGGGCCGCCCGGGGCTGGGCCCCCACCTGCCACACCCTTCCATGCTATGTTTTTTAAAGCAGTTTGCGAATTGGCACGCCTGTGCCTTGTGGAGGCCCTATGTTGACGTTCCTGCGCCGTCATGCGCTGCTCAAACACCCTTTTCCGGCCGCTTGGCTGGCGGTGCTGCGCCGCCTGCCCTGGTACGCCCGCCTGGACCCAGACCTGCAGCGGCGGCTGCAGGGCCGCATTCAGATTTTCCTGGCCGAAAAGACCTTCGAGGGCTGCGGCGGCCTGGACGTCACCGACGCCATGCGGGTCACGGTGGCGGCGCAGGCCTGCCGCCTGGAACTGCACCACGACCCCAGCCACTTTCCGCACTGCAGCACGGTTTATCTGTACCCGGATGCCTTTGTGTCCCCTGTGACCCAGGTGCTGCCCGGCGGCGTGATGGCGCAGGTGCCCACCGCGCGCATTGGGGAGTCGTGGCACCGGGGCGGCGTGGTGCTGGCCTGGAGCGCTGTGGAGGCCAGCACCTGGGCCGAATGGACTGGGCGCAACGTCGTGCTGCACGAATTTGCCCACCAGCTCGACAGTGGCAGCGGCGCGGTGGACGGCGCGCCGCTGCTGCGCAACCGTGCGGCCTACGCCCGCTGGGCGCAGGTGGTCAGCGGCGCCCTGACCCGGCTGCGTGCCCACCTCGCCTGGGGCGAAGCCCCCATTGATCCGTACGCGGCGCAGAGTCCGGCCGAGTTTTTTGCTGTGACCACAGAACTGTACTTTGAAGCCCCGCAGCTCCTGCATGCCTTCGACCCGGCGCTGCACCAGCTGCTGGAAGATTACTACGGCGCTTTTCCCGAAGCCGGGGCCCAGGCCGCCTGACCGAGCCCCAGCCGCTCCACCCGGCCCCGCAGCGGCTTCGCACGGGGCTGCGCGGCGTCCAGGCTTGATGGGGGCCGGCGCCCCAGGGATCACCGCACCGGGGCCCTGCCTAACGGCGCCACCACCGCCCGCCAAACACATGCAGCGCCAGCCCCGCAAAGACCAGGGCGGCGCCCAGGACCTTACCCGGCGGAAACGTTTCCTGGTAGGCCAGGGCGCTGGCCAGCAACCCAAACACGGGCACCAGCAGTGACAGAGGCGCCACGCGGGCCGCGCCGTGCCGCTGGATCAGCGCGGGCCGCGCCGTGCCGCTGGATCAGCGCGGCCCACACCCCGAAACCCAGCACAGTATTGCCCAGGCCCATGAACACCACCGCCGCCCAGAATCCGGCGCTGCTGTGGACCAAGGTGCGCGCCACCGCGTCCCAGCCGCTGGTGAGCCCAGCGAGCAGTGCCAGCGGCACCGGCGGAATCAGGGCGCTCCAGATCACCAGCGAGAACATGTTGACCCCGCCCGACGCCCGGACCAGCAGGTTGCTGACCGCCCAGCCCAGCGCGGCCAGCAGCGTCAGAAGCAGGCTGGGCACGGTGAGGTCCCCGCCGGACAGGGCCCCGATCACGCCCATACCGCTGAACGCCAGCAGGATGCCCAGCACCTGCCAGGGCTGCACCCGTTCGCCCAGCACCCAGGCCGCCAGCAGCGCCGTGAAGAATGCCTGCATCTGCATCAGCAGTGAGCCCAGGCCTGCACTCATGCCCAGCTGAATGGCGAGGTACAGCAGCCCAAATTGCACCACGCCCACCGCCAGGCCATAGCCCCACAGCAGGCGGGCGGGCAGGCGCGGGCGCGGCACGAACCACACCGCCGGCAGGGCGGCCACCAGAAAGCGCAGGGCGGCCACCAGCAGGGGCGGGGCGCCTGCGACACTCCACTTGATCACCACAAAATTCACGCCCCAGATGCCGGTGATCAGCAGGGCCAGCAGCAGCGCGCGGGTGTTCAGGGGAGCCGTCACACCCGTCATGCGCGGGAGTATAAGGTCCGCCGCTGGCGCGGCCCAGTGGTTGGGTAGAACAGGACCTGCGGCACGAAGGGCAACCGGCCCAGCAGCGCCGCTTCCGTGGCCCTGCCATGGCTCGCTCCAGTGCCACAGCAGACACATGGCGACGCCCCACCAACGCCCGGTGTGCAGGGGGTCCCACAGGCTGTGCAGCACGTCCCCCAGGGCCAGCGGCCACGGCCGCCACCACCGCGAGGCTGACCGCCAGCCATTCCACCGCCACGCGGCTGGGGAGCAGGGTAGCCGGGCAGCCGCTGCAGCCAGGGAATGACCGGTTGGGTGAGCGGCGCGCGGCTGCGGGGCAGATTGGGAATGACGATCACAGCAGCGGCCCACTCCACCCTGGGTCCGGACGGCCGCCCCTTCATGCCGGCCACAGAACGTGGGGTGGGCGGCACACCCTTCATTTGCCTTATAGCGGTCACCACATGATCTGAAGGTGAACCCTTCAGGTCATCTAGGGCGAGCAGAGCGAGTGACCGCGACAGACAGCGGTTGGCATGGCGTTGAGGACATCGTCAGCAGCGTGGACAGCAGGCCCACCAGCGCGCGCAGCGGCCAAATGCCCGGCACCTGCAGCGGCCCGCTGGGTGTGAGCACGTCGGCCAGGGCGGCCACGGGCCAGGGGATTTGAAGCGCAGGGGCTTGGCAGAAGTCACGCTGTACAGCTGTCCGCTTTTGCGTCTGGCGTGGACGGTGTGGGCCGGGGCCGCCCGTCTGGTCTGGCCCTTGAGCGGCCCCACAGGGCCAGCGGCAACACCGGGGGCCCTAGTATTGGCCCATGACCGGCCACCTCAGCCCCGATCATGACCAGACGCGGCGCCTGCTGCGCGCGCTGCGGGACTATGACCTGGACACGCTGCTGGGGGCGCTGGGGCCGCCTTCAGGCCACCCGCGCGCCGCCGCGCTGCGCTACGTGCGGCTGCTGCCTTTTTTTCAGCAGGCCCGGCGCGAGGGCCTGGACCTGCAGCGGCCTCCCGCGCAGTTTCACGACTGGGCCACTCGGGTGTCGTTCAGTCAGGATGGCCCGCCGGTCAAGCCCAACACGGCCCGCGCCCGCCTGAGCGCGCTGCACGGGCTGTATGAAGCCCTGCTGGACCACGGGGTTCTCAGCAGCAACCCGCTGCGCGGCCTGCGCCGCCCGCCCCAGGAGCGGCGTGATACCCCGCCCCCACCGCGCCAGACCATTGAGGCCCTGATTCGCGCCAGCCGCTCGAACGCGGCGCTGCACGCGGCGCTGACCCTGCTGTACCACCATGCCTTTCGCCTGGAGGAACTGCTGGCCTTAAAGTGGCAGGCGGTGCGCCTGAACCCCGGTGAGGTGCTGCGGGCCCACAGCATCACCCGGCTGGACGACGCCAGTGTGGCCAGCCTGCTGCGCTGGCAGGGCCAGCAGGGCGGAATATTCCACACCCCCCAGGCGCGGGTTTTTCCTTACCACACCCCCTACGAGCTGCGGCAGGCGGCGTATCTGGCCAGCCTGGATGCGGGTGTGCGGCTGATGCCGCTGCGCGAGCTGCGCCGGGCCTCGCTGCGCGACTTCGAGCACACCTCTGAATCGGCCGGGTATGCCGATGACCAGACTGGCTTTCAGAACGCGCTGGCCCTCGCGCGCGGGCTGGCCGACACCCTGCAGGGCCCCGGGTCAGACCCCGATGGGACCCAGGACGGCGCTTGATCTGTTCTTGAGGCTCATGAAGGCTGGGCGCCAGAATGGCTCAGGACAGCCTAGGCCCCGTCTCATCCCTCCACCCGTTACATCCCGACAGACTTGCCGGCAAGGAACGGGGTGCGCCCTGGTGCGCGCCGCTTCCGGCTTTAGGGAGGTGGCTATGAGCTCCATTCCGTCGGCGGTGGGCCAGCCCAGCTGGCTGCGGCCCGATGTGGCGCAGGTTCGCCTGCCCCTGGTGAACGTGTTTTTTCTGGGCCGCCCCGGCGAGGACTGGGTGCTGGTGGACGCCGGGCTCCCCGGCACGGCGGGGCTGATTCGGAAAGCGGCGCAGGCCGCCCACGGCGGGCGCCCGCCACGGGCCATTGTGCTGACGCACGGGCACCTGGACCATGTGGGGGCCCTGCGGGCCCTGCTGCGGCAATGGCCTGCGCCGGTCTACGTGCATGCCCTGGAGCGGCCCTTTGTGACGGGAGAAGCGCGCTATCCCTGGCCAGACCCGCTGGTGGGGGGCGGCATGAGCCTGCTGTCCCCTGCCTTCGTGCCGGGGCCCTTTGATTTTGGCCCGGCGGTGCAGACCCTGCCCGCAGGCGGCGACATTCCCGGGCTGGACGGCTGGCGCTGGCTGCACACCCCCGGCCACAGTGACGGCCACATCTCGCTGTGGCGCGCGGCCGACCACACGCTGATCGCGGGCGACGCGGTGGTCACCACCCACCAGGCCACGGTGCGCGGCGCGCTGACGCTGCGCCCGGTGTCCGTGCAGGGACCGCCCACGTACTACACACCCAACTGGGAGGCTGCCCACGCCTCGGTGCAGACCCTGGCGGACCTGGGCGCGGACCTGCTGGCCACTGGCCACGGCCACCCGGTCCAGGGGCCCCATGTGAGCGCTGACCTGACCCGGCTGGCCCGCACTTTTGAGGAACGCAGCCGCCCCTCGCACGGCTGGTACGCGCGCCGACCGGTGGCGGTGGGGGGCCCGGTGCCCCCAGGCCTGGGGCCCCTGGGCCGTCCCGTGGCCGCCCTGGGGGCCCTGGCCGCCGCGTGGTGGGTCACGGGCCGCCGCTAAGACAACACAAAGATGATGGTGGTGCTCGACCCTCACCCCTGGAGGGATTCGCAGCGCTGCTGAGCGGAGAGGGGCTTGCGCGGCGAGGGGTGAGGGGGTGCTTTGGTCAACGGCTCTAAGCACCCTGCCAGGGCTTGTGAACTCAAACAGGTTCCGGATCATCCTTTCCTCTGCCTGGGTGCCTCTCCGCCTCTCCATCACCAATCTGCCTTCTTTGCTGCGCAGGGCTGCGGGCCCCTCCCGTCGGGTTCACCGGTTCTTCCACAACGGATGAACTGGAATCCTTCTGATACGGATTCCGAAAAATTCCGTAACGGGTTATGGAATTTTTCCGACCGGAGGGAGAGGGAAAGGGTACGGATTTCCGGGAATTGGAGGAACATCCAGCTCTTTTCTGGATGTTACGGAAATGGACGGAATCCGTATGAGGGCGCGGCGCGTCACTGCGGGGCCAGTGCCAGTGCGGCATGCTGGGCCTCTGATGACCGCGCCGCGCCCCGCCTCACCCCTGCCCGCCGAAACCCTCACGCTGCGCGAGCGCCTGCACGACCTGCGCGCCACGCTGGGGCTGGTGTGGGCGGCCAGTCCACTGCACAGCCTGATCTACGCGGGCAGCAGCCTGGGCGGCAGCGCCCTGCCAGCCGCCAACCTGTACGTGAGCAAGCTGCTGCTGGACGAGGTGGCGCGCGCGGCCCAGGGCGGCGTGACCTACCGCGCCCTGCTGACCCTGCTGGCCACCCAGGTGGGCCTGGTGGTGCTGGGCAGCCTGCTGTCCACCCTGCAGAACACGGCCCAGCAACTGCTGGGCGACAGCCTGCAACACGCGGTCAGCCGCCGGATTCTTAGCAAGGCGGCGGGCCTCAGTGTGGAACGGTTTGAGCACGCCGAAACCTATGACCGCCTGCAGCAGGCCTACCGCGAGGTAGGGTCGCGCCCGCTGGGGGTGGCCACGCAACTGGTGTCGCTGGCGGCTGGGCTGGTCACGCTGGGTTCGGTGGGCGCCCTGATGACCACCCTGGGGCCCTGGGTGTTGCCGCTGGTGATTCTGGCCACCATCCCCGGCGTGATTGTGAACAACCGCTTTGGCGTGGAGGGCTACCGCATGCTGCGCCGCCAGACCCACGACGCGCGGGTGCAGAACTACCTGGGCAGCCTGCTGACCTCTGACGCCCACGTCAAGGAGGTGCGTCTCTTTGGCTTCGAGAACGAGCTGCTGTCGCGCTGGCGTGAGTATTACCTGGGTTTTCGCCGCCAGCTGGTGGCCCTGGTGCGGCGCCGCGCGGGGTGGGGCTTTGCGGCGGCGCTGCTGGGCGCGCTGCTGATCGGGCTGGCCAGCGCCCTGATTCTGCGCCGCGCGGCGGCCGGGCAGGTCAGCGCGGGGGAATTCAGTGTGTTCGTGCTGGGGATCGCCCAGGTACAGAGCACCGTCAGCGGCCTGTTGGGCGGCGGCAGCGCGGTGTACCAGAACCTGCTGTACATGCGGAACCTCTTTGCCTTTCTGGAGTTGCCCAGCCGCGACCTGGACGCGGGCGAGACCTGGGAAGGGCCCAATGACACCATTGAGTTCCGCAACGTGGGGTTCCGCTACCCCCTGACCGACCGCGACGTGCTGCAGAACGTGAGTTTCACGGTGCGCCGGGGGCAGGCGCTGGCCCTCGTGGGCGAGAACGGGGCGGGCAAGACCACTGTGGTCAAGCTGCTGACGCTGCTGTTCTCGCCCACCAGCGGCCAAATTCTGCTGAACGGCCAGGATGCGGCGCGCTTCAGCCCGCGCAGCGTGCAGCGGGAAATGAGCGTGATTTTTCAGGATTTCGGCCAGTACCAGCTGACCGCGCGGGCCAACGTGGCGCTGGCCACCACGCCGGCCGCCGGCCCCGACCACGCCGTGGCGCGGGCGGTGGAGCGGGCGGGCGCCGAGTTCGTGCAAACGCTGCCCGACGGCCTGGACACGCCGCTGGGCCGACTGTTTCAGGGGGGGCGCCAGCTCTCGGGCGGGCAGTGGCAGCGGCTGGCCCTGGCCCGGCTGTATTTCCGCGACGCCTCGGTGCTGGTGTTTGACGAGCCCACCGCGGCCCTGGACGCCCGCGCCGAGTTCGAGACCATTGAGGCGCTGCGCGAGGAAACCCGCGAGCGGATTACCCTGCTGATTTCACACCGCTTCTCCACGGTGCGCCTGGCCGATGTGATTCTGGTGCTTGCCGGCGGTGAGGTGGCAGAAACGGGCAGCCACCGCGAGCTGATGGCGCGCGGCGGGCGGTACGCGGCCCTGTACGACTTGCAGGCGCGCGGCTACGCCTGAGACGGAGTCCGGTTGGCCGGTGCCAAAAACGGTTCGATCCGGGCCGCGAGAGGAGAAAAATGGTGGCCTGGAAAGGCGTGACCCACTCGGCGGTGTCCCGATGCGATCACGGATTGAACGGAAACCGTATGAGCGATGGTGCGGACAGTTGCGAAAGTCTGTACGTCAGTGCTCCACAAACACGCTTTTTCGACCCCTCCCCCTTGTAAAGAGAAAGGCGGTCAGTGGGTGAAGCCTTTCAGACGACGTTTTCGCTCTTTCTGCCTCGTCGTGCCTGAACACTGTCCGCACCCTTGATGACGTGTCTTCATCAGTGGACCTCGCTCGGCAGCGTACGGCCGGGGGCGAGCCTGCGTCTCTTCTCTATCTCGCCCCGTTTTCGGGGGCAGGCCAGGACCACGCTGACGCCTACTTTCGGGGGACCCTGGTTCTGTCAGTAGCTTGCCGGGCACCATCGCAGGGTCTGCGTCCTGACTCTACCCTCAGCCGACGGGGACAGGAGACCAACCCTATGAAAAAACTTGTCGTCCTTGGTGCCTTTCTTGCTTCTGTGGCCAGCGCTTCCGTTCCCAAGGACACCCTGGTGTTCATGTCTGCTGGCGACATTTCGACCCTGGACCCTGGCGCGACCTATGACGTGTTCTCTTCGGGGCTGGTCGACCAGATGTACGAAACCCTGGTGACTTACCGCGGAACCAGCATCAGAGACCTGGAGCCCCTGCTGGCGACCAGGTGGACCATCAGCAACGGCGGCACGACCTACACCTTCGACCTGCGCAGGAACGTCAAGTTTCACAGCGGCGCCACCATGACCTGCGCCGACGCCGAGTACACCTTCGAGCGCAATCTGGTGACCAACAGCGGCGCCTCAGGGAACTGGTTTCTGTCGGAGGCGCTGCTGGGGAGCGGCGCCAATGCCAATGACGACAAAAGCGTGACCTGGGCCAGGATTGACCACTCGGTTGAGTGCAATGCCGCAGGGCAACTGGTCTTTACGCTGCCCAGGGTTGACCCCGCCTTTCTGGCGAAACTGGCCTATTCGGGCCAGGCCATCATTGAGAAGAACTACACGGCCGGTCTGGGAGAGTGGAGCGGCACCGAGCGTGACTGGAAAGCCTGGGTGGGCAAGGACCTCAGCGGCAGCAATCTCAGCAAGAAGCCCAACGGCACCGGGCCTTACCGGCTGGTGAAGGCCGAGCCCGACGTCCACCTGTTTGAGGCATCGAACGTGTATTGGGGCCCGGTGCCCGCCATCCGGCACGTGATCCGGCAGAGGGTGCCCGAACTGGCGGCCCGCCAGCAGGCCTTCTTACGGGGCGACGCCGACTTCATTGAGGGCGCCAGCCGCAGCGTGGACGAGGCGCAGGTGAGGGGCAAGCCGGGCGTGACCTGGGTGGACGAGCTGCCCAATGTGGGGGCCGCCGCCATTGTCATGAACCAGAACATTTCCGCCCCAAGCCTGCTGGGCAGCGGCAAGCTGGATGGCAAAGGCATTCCGGCCAACTTCTTCAGCGATGTCAACGTACGCCGTGCGTTCAACGCGGCGTTCAATGCCCAGCAGTTCATCCGGGAGGTGCAGGATGGCAAGGGCGCAGTCCGCACCATGCTGCTGCCAGATTCATTTCCAGGGTATGACGCCGGTGTGGGCACCTTCCGCTATGACGCCGCCGCTGCGGCGGCCTACTTCAAAAAAGCGTGGGGCGGCCAGGTCTGGAACAACGGGTTCACGTTGACCGCCAACTACCGTGCCGATACCCCCGCCGCGCAGGCCGCCATGGAACTGCTGAAGAAGAACGTGGAAGCGCTCAATCCCAAGTTCCGGATCAACCTGCTGCCCAAACCCTGGAGTGAACTGTTTGCCGCTTCCCTCCGGGGTGAGGAGGCCATGGTGCTGATCGGGTGGGCACCCGACTACGCCGACCCCGACAATTTCATGTCCACCTTCTATGCCAGTGACGGCTTTTATAGCCCCAGCAGTCACCTCAAGGACGCGCAGATGGACCAGTGGCTGAAGGCGGCGCGCGCCACGGTGAACACCGCCGAGCGCAACCGGCTTTACAGCCTGGTGGGCCGGCGGGCCTACGAGCAGGCGCCGTATATCGTTCTGCCCGCGCCGGTGGGCTACGCGTTTTACCGCAGCGAGGTGCAGGGATGGATGTTTAACCCCATGACGGCGCTGCAGTGGAAGCGGCTGAGCAAAGCCTGATCAGCCCAGCACACCTTCGGTGCTCCGGGTGGGGGTCAGGAAGAGCCCCAGCAGGTAGGTGCCAGCGCCGCCCGCCTGGTTGTGGCGCTCCACCAGGGCCTGCAACTCCTGGTTGAAGGCGCGCGCCTGGGCGTAATCCATTCGGATGGTCTGAAACAGGCTGATGACGGCCGGGACTGGCTGGTTGGGCGCGGGCCAGGGTTCCCGGTGCTGATCGGCAAAGGTGAAGAGAAAACCGCCCGGCAGTTCGCCCGTCAGCATGCCGGCCACAGGCTGCGGATCATGTTCCAGGGCGTACTGGAATTCGCTGCGGAAGGCCTGCATGAACGGCTCCAGGCCTTCCCAGAGATAGGCGTCAAGCGGCACCAGGGTCCGGGGAATGAAAAAGCGCCGCGCTGGACAGCGGTAGACCTGCACGCTGCGTCCTGGGCGGCGCACCTCGCGCAGGGGAAAGAGCAGTTGCAGGCGCAGCAGCCCCTTGACCCGGCGGTAGACGGTCTGAAGAGGCAGATTGAGCTGGCGGGCCGCTGCCGCGACGGTGTTGCCCTCCGGACCCATGAACAGCCTCAGCAGCTGCACCTGTTCCAGTTGTCCCAGGCAGCGCGCCACGTCCAACGAGGTGACCGTGATGACGTCGCTGGACGTGGGCAGCACAGAGGTCATGGCGCCATGTTACCCAGCGGGGGCTCAGACGAAGGACGAAGGTGAACGGGTGGGGCGTCAACCTCACCGCCGCCTGCCGTTGGACACAGCGCCGCCACTGGGTTTTGCTTTGAACGTTCCGCTCAAGGACCATAGTGTGCGGTGACTAACAGGCTGGGTCGGTGGCCCGGGTCCGCTGGTGAGGACAGAATGTTCGGGCAGCCGCGTGGGCGGCGCGGCCACGCCCAGTCGTGTGCCGGGCGAAATCAGTCCGCACCAGCGGTCGCCAGCGCCTTCCGGTATCTGGAGAGAGGGCTGGGCACGCCCGACGGGTTTGGCTGCCCCCATCCTGAAAGCGCCAGGCGTTCCTCACCCCGGCGGGCGCCGGGAACGCCGGCCAGGCTGTGGCCTGTGGGCATGGCCGCCGGGCAGCAGGATTGAGGGGCGCTGTCAGGGTACTTGCCGCCTGGCCCGCATCCTGCGAACACCAGGGTGATGAGCGTACAGTGAAGCCGTGCAGGATCGTCTGCAACTGCTCGGTCCACCCACCTGTGCGGGCCAGCCGCTGCCCCCGCACAAGCCGGTTGCGCTGCTGCTGCATCTGGCGTACACCGGCGACTGGGTGCGGCGTGAGGCCCTGGCCGCCCTCTTCTGGCCCGAGGACGCCGAGCGCCGCGCCCGCCACAACCTCCGGGGCTGCTGCTGCACCGGGCGAGCCAGGTCACCTGGGCAGGGGCGCTGGAGGTGGAACCCGGCCGCCTGCGGCTGACCATCCCCACCGACGTCACCGAATTCCGAACGCTGATCGGCCGCGGCGCCGCGTCCCTCCCGTCGGGGCGATCCGTTCTTGTGAACCGGAAGCCTTAGAACAGTTGGGCGAGGTGCTGCCGCCAGCCCTACACCCCCTCCTCATTCTGGCCGCGCCAAGAGGGGGTCGCGGGCGGGCACATCTGTCTTTTGGGCGCCACACCGCTGGCCATCCCCTGGTGCGCCAGGGCCGCTTTCAATCCTTCTGGTCAGCCAGTATTAATAGGGAACATGATCATTCAGCGACCTCAGTTCCAGCAGTGGATGATGGCTCGCAGTGACCCCTTCACGGCGCCCCTGTGCCTCTGGGACGACGGCCAGGCGGGCGCGCCGTTTTTTATTGACGCAGCGGGCACCCCGGCCCGCCCGCTGATCTGGCTGGAAGCCGCCCCCGGCGACGAGGCCCAGCCGCAGCTGCTGGGCAACAAACTGGCCGAGGCGGTGTACCGGGCGCTGGGCGCGCAGCTGTTTGGCTACGGCATGCCCTGGACCTACGGCGTGGAGGTGCTGCGCCGCTGCGTGGACCGGCTGGGCCCCTGGGTGCTGGCGCTGAGCGGCGCCCAGCATGCCCCCGCCCTGGCCCGCGCCCTGCTGGCGCTGCACGATGGACAGACCGTTACGGTATTGCAGGCCCCCGCCCCACTGGGCCCGGACGTGCTCTACCGCCACTGCGCCGTGCTGGGCGCCGCCGACCTGGCGGTGCGGCCCGGCGAACTGCGGTCCTGGTTTCCAGAAGCGGCCCTGAGTTGCGCCGCCCTGACCGAACTGCATGCGCAGTGCGCCGGCCAGGTGCGGCCCCTGCTGGCCGCGCTGGCCCGGCATCTGGGGGTGCCGGTGCCCCCTGAACCCTCGCCGGAAGGACCGCGCTTTGCGCCCGGCGAAGAGGCGCAGGTGGAACCGGACCGCCTGCTGGACGCCCTGATCCAGCGCGCCCGCTGGCAAGAAGCCCTGCCACTGGCGGTCCGCGTGCAGCCGCAGCGGGTGCCGGCGCTGCTGGCCCAGGCAGGCCCCTCGTACCACGAGCGCGGCCTGCACCACCGCCTCTTTGACCTGCTGGGCACCCTGCAGGGCGAGGTGGCCTGCACAGAGCCGGTGCTGCGCTGGCTGTATTCCGCCGCGCTGCGCACCGGCGCCGCCCGCACAGTGCTGCCGCGGGTGACCGCGCACCTCGCCGCGCACGAGGCCCCGGAGTTGCGGGCCCTGTACGCGGGCACCGCCCTGAAACTGGAGGCCCGGCAGCAAGAGGTGCAGCGCGCCGCGCAGGCCGCGCGCACGCCCCTGACCCTGTACTACCAGGGGCTGACCCTGGCCGAAACGCAGCCCCTGGGCGCCCTGCCGGTGCTGCGCGAGGCGGTGGACGGCGCCGAACTGGACGGCGCCCCCCACGAGATCGTGCGCAACGCGCAGGCGCTGGCCGCCACCTACACCCAGACCGGTCAGTATGTGCACGCCCTGCACTGGACGGGCTACGCGCTGCGCCAGTACGACAACAACCGCCTGGGCGACTGGCAGCGGCGGCTGGCGGTGCTGAATGAATGGATCTACACCAGCCTGCTCAGTGGGCGGCTCGATGGCCTGGGCGCCCTGCTCGCCGAGGCCGAGACGCAGCTGGCCACCGGGGCGCCACAGGTGTTTTCGCTGTTCACCACCACCCTGGCCGACCACGCGCTGGTCAGCGGCGACCCGCTGCGCGCCCTGCGCGCCTACGAGCGGGCCCGCCAGGGCCAGCCGCGCACGCACCAGGGCTGGTACAGCGTGCAGGTGGTGCGCGCCCTGCTGGAACTGGGCCGCCCCGACCAGGCCCTGCGCGAGGCCGAAGAAGCCTACGCCCTGACCCAGCACGAGGCGCGCACCTACGCCCGCTGGTCCACCCTGGCCCTGGGGATGGCGCAGGCCGACCTGGCCCCCTACCGGGCCGCGCCCCTGCTGGAAGACGCCCTGCAGGCCTTCGAGCAGCCCCTCAAGGCCGATAGCCTCGTGCGGGCGGCGGCTTACCTGGCCCACGCGCAGTTGCGCCTGCAGGCCCCGGAACAGGCCCGCGCCACCATGGCCCGCGCCGAGCCCCTCACCCGGGAACTGGGCGACTCGGGGCGGCTGCTGCTGGGTGGGCCCAGCCCCATGTTCGCGCCGGTGTGGCAGCTGCTGGCCCCGCCGCGCACGCTGCACCTGAAACTGCTGGGCGCCGCCGAGGTGCGCTGGGCCGACCAGGTGCTGAAGGTGCAGCCCCGCCACCTGGAAATGCTGGCGCTGCTCAGCCTGTCACCCGAGGGCCTGAGTGGCGAGCGCTTTGCCACGCTGCTGTACCGCGATGAAAGCGTGGCGCGCTCCTCGCTCAAAGCGGGCCTCTCGCGCCTGCGCGACCTGGTGCCGGTGGCGTCGCAGCCCTACCGGCTGCTGGCCCCGGTGGGCGCCGATTACCTGGAGGTGATGGCCCTGCTGCAAGCGGGCCGGGTGCCTGAGGCCCTGCGCCGCTACACTGGCCCGCTGCTGCCCGCCTCCGACGCCCCGGGGATCGTGGAGTACCGCGAACTGCTGCATGAATCGCTGCGCCAAGCAGTGCTGGGCTGGCGCGACCCCACGCTGCTGGACGAGCTGGCCGTCAAGCTGCACGACGACCTGGAGGTGTGGGAAGCGGCGCTGGCCCGGCTGGACGAGGCCCACCCCCGCTGGGCCCTGGCCGCCTCGCGCGTGCGCCAGCTGCGCGCCGCCTACGCCTGAGCAGGATTCCGGTTCATCCGTTATGGCAGACCTGAAGACCCCGACCAGAGGGGTTCGCAGAGCGGCGCCGCAGAGAAGGAAAACCGGGGACGCAGAGGCGTGGAGGCACCGCAGCGGAGGGGCAGCAACGGATGAACTGGAACCCTTATGAGCCCCGGCGCCGCGCCGTAGGCCCTCTGGGGGAACCCCGGTCGCCGCTGCAAGATCAACCCTGGCCTCCACGCCCCGAACAACCCGGGGGTGGAGGCGCGGCCTGCGTCTGCTGGGCCCTGGTCAGCGGCTGGGGCACACCAGCGGGGGCAGACACGGCGGGTTCAGGTCCAGGTGGGTGCCCCCGCCGGGCTGGCCAGCCCCGCCGCTTTCGGCCAGGCCGGTCGAGAGGCTCACGCACAGCAGGGCCAGCAGGGCACGCGCAACTCGTTTCATAGCAGCACCTCAAGGTGGGAGAAGTCGGGAAGGGGTTCGAGCATGAGGGGCAGGAATTTCTTGAAATTGCGCTTGACGTCGGGGCAGGGCTGATGGCCGTGGTCCATCTTTTCCAGTGGGCACGCGGCGCCGTGGCACGACGGGCGAATGGCGCAGGACTGGCAGGTGGCATCGGTCAGGGCATTGTCCTGCACCCAGGGGCGCAGGCGGGCCTGGTCAATCTGCAGCGTGCCGTCGGCATGCAGGTGGCCCACATGGTTGCGTTCGTCGTCCAGGGCCACAGTACATTTGACCACCTGCCCGGAGGTGCGAATGGCGAACGAATTGCCGCGCGCCGCGTAACACACGCTGCCAAACGGGTTGAGGTTGGCGTGGCGCATGCTCAGGCCGCAGGTGCGCGCGTGTTCGTACAGGGGAATGGCCAGGTCAAAGCCGTCGTCCTGGTCGTACACATTCAGCTGGTCGTCCTGTTCGCCGCCCCAGCGGCCCACCGGGTGCGTGTGCAGCTGAAAGCGCGGGTCGTGCCCGAAGGTGTCGCCCAGCAGGGTAATAAATTCGGGCGTCTGGGCGTAGTTGTCGGGGCTGAAGTTGATACGTAGGGTGCAGCTGAAGTCCAGCGCCGAGGCCTTGAGGAACTGCAGGTTGGCCCAGATGGTCTCGAAGGACCCGCCGCCGCCCTGAAGCTGCCGGGTGCGGTCATGGACCTCCTGCGGGCCGTCCAGCGTGATCTGAAAGTCGCGCAGGCCGTTGTCAATAAGCTGGGGCGCCAGTTCGGGGGTCAGGTAATAGCCGTTGGTGGTGGCGTGCGCCATGTACTTGAAGCCGTGCTCGGCGCTGAGGGCCGTGAAGTGCGCCGACAGCTCCTGCACCACGCCGTGGGCGTGCAGCGGTTCGCCGCCAAACCACGACACCGCCAGCAGTTTCAGCCCCGGCGCGCGGCGGCTGACGAGGTTCTTGACCCCCTCGCGCACTTCGGGGCGCATCTGGCCGTGCAGGAACTTCTCGTAGCAGTAGGTGCAGCGGAAATTGCACTGCTCGGTGGAGAACAGAATCAGGTGCAGCACGTCGTCGCGGAAAAAGTTGCTCAGCTGCTGGCGCTGGGCCAGGGCGAACTCGTCGGTGTCCAGGGCCACGAGGTGCCCGTCCTGGCGCAGGCGGACGGTCAGGGGGTCCGAGGGGTCAGGCTGCGAACGCCGCAGCAGGTCCAGCGCGCGCGCCGGGTACAGCGCGCCCTGGCCGGTGAAGGTGTTGTGCAGGTACACGCCGCTCTCTGTCCGGGACTGCAGCGTGTAGCGCGAGCGTTTCAGGACGGTGGCGGTCATGCGTAACCTCCGGGCTGCGGGGCCGGCGCGGGGCGGGGCAGCGGCTGGTGGGCAAAGGCGTCGGCCACCAGCTGGTACGAGCGGCGCCGGGCCGCCGCGCTGTGGGTGATGGTCAGCAGCACCAGCTCGTCGGCGGCGTAGCGGCGGGCCAGCGCGGTCAGCGCCGAGCGCACCGTAATGGGGTCGCCCACCACCAGGCTGGGATAGAGCGTCAGCGGGCCCGGCAGGGCCGGGGCCTCGGCGGGCGGCGGCACCGGCAGGCCGCCGGGCGCGAGGCCCTGTCCGGCCAGATACGCGCGGTGACTGGCGGCCAGCCGCAGGGCCTCGGCGGTGGTCTCGGCGCACACCACGGCCACCGCCAGCGCGGCCCACGGCCGGGCATGGCGCGCGCCGCTGTGCCCGGCGCGGTACTGGGCCAGCGCCCCAGGGTTGCCCACCACGTTGCCGCTGCCGTAGTGCCAGCCCAGCCCGGCCGCCTGCGCGGCGCTGCGGGCGCTGTTGCCCAGCACCCAGCCCTGCACGCCGGCACCCAGGGCGCGCAGGGCGCCGTCCAGTGCGGCCAGCCGTTCAGGTAGCGGCGTGCCGTCCCCGCCCAGCCGGGCCACTGTGGCCTCGTCGGCGCCCACGCCGCCTGCCACGCCCAGATCAATGCGGCCGGGGTACAGGGCGTCCAGGGTGGCAAAGGTTTCGGCCACGTGCCAGGGCGCGTGGTGGCGCAGCGCCACGCCCCCCGCCCCCACCCGCAGGCGCGTGGTGCTGGCCGCCACCGCCGAGATCAGCACGGCGGGCGCCGGGCAGGCGGCGGCGCCCGGCAGGTGGTGTTCGGCGTACCAGACCCGCCCGTAGCCGCACGCCTCGGCGCTCTGGGCCAGAAGCAGGGCGTCGTGAAGGGCGTCGTGTGGGCGCTGACCGGACACCAGGGGCACAGGGTCAAGAAGACTGAGTTGCACCGTCATGCGTCCCTCCTTGAGCCAGAGTTCACCTTGCCGGGGGTTGCCGGGGGGTTGTCAGGCGCCCGGCAACCCCCCGGCAACCTGCGGGGGGCTTCACTGGGCGCAGGAGGTGACGAAGACCCGTGAGTCAAGGACCCCGTAGGCCCAAACGCCCGGAGGAGCGGCGCCCAGCCGACCCCGAAGCCCCGCCGCCCACCCCGCCGCCCCAGGACGATGTCCTGCCGCCCGAGCTGGGCATTGTCGAGCCGGGACTTGATGAGGAAGGCATCCTGATCGACATCCTGTGCAGGGGCTAAAGTCAGCCCACGCCCCGCGTCCTCTTTCTCTTTTTCCCGAGGTGACCATCATGGCAAACGAAAGCAAGCAGGCGAAGCTGGACCTTCAGGCCCTGGAACTGACCAACGACGGCAAGGTCGTGATTGACGATCCCGAGCTGTTTGCCGCCCTGAGCGACATGAAGGCCAGTGGCGAACTGGACGAAGAGGGCCTGACGGACATCAACATCTACAAGTGCCACTCCAGCGCGCTGTAACAGCGCCCCTCTTTTTCAGCACAGGGAGGCTTCGCGGTCACGGCCGCGGAGCTTCTTTTTCGCCGCTGTCTTGTCGCCACTGTGGCTGCAGGGGGGCGCCCCGGCGGCTCTGGCCCCAACGGGCCAGCGTGGGCTGGCCGCTGCGCCGGTGTTCCTGGCCAGCTGTCATGGCCCAGCTGGGGGTGGCGCGGCGACAGGCCGCCGGGCGCCGCAACCTCTGCGCAACCCCCGCGCCGCAAGACTGAAGTGCATGGAACTCTACACGACGGGCTATCTGGACAATGGCCTGGGGTTTCTGATTGCGCCGCGTCCGGGCGCCCACCTGATTCATCTGGCCGCGTATCTGGACCACGGCGTCAAGGACGAGGACGAAGCCGAAAACGGCATCAGCCACCTGCTGGAGCACCTGCTGTTCAACCCGAATAACCTCACCGGCACGCAGGGCAAGCAGTGGGAAGCCCTGGCCAAGAGCGGCGCGCGCATGGAAGCCTGGACCGGCAAGGAACACACCCGCCTGGGCCTGTCGTGCCTGCCGCGCGACCTGCCCAAGGTGATGGCCTTTGTGGCCGACGTGCTGCGTAACCCCAAGGTGACCAAGCAGGCGCTGGAACACGAACGCAAGATCGTGCTGGACGAGATTCACCGCAAGCGCCACCGCCCGGAATTCCTGTGGACCCTGGTGGAAGAAGCGCTGTACGCCCCGCCCTACGGCATGTCCATTCTGGGCTCGCCGGACATCGTGTCTGGCCTGAACCTGAAACAGATGAAGCAGCGCGCCCTGGACGCCTGCACCCCCGAACGCACCCGGCTGGTCATTGCGGGCAAGGTGGACAGCGCAGCGGTGCGCCTGATTGAGGAGCATTTTGAAGACTGGTATGCGGCGCCGCTGCACCACGAGTATCGCCCGGTGGAGATTGTGCCCCGCCTGATCGGCGTGCCCAGCCGCAGCGAGCGCGTGACGCTGTACCTGTCCTTTCCGGGCCCCGCGCTGGGCGACCCGGACCGCCCCGCCACCGAGGTCTTTGCCGCACTGCTGGGCGGCGGGCTGCGCTCGCGGATGTTCCAGCGGCTGCGCGAGGAACACCAGCTGGTGTACGCGGCGCAGGGCGGCAGTTCGCACTGGCGGCGCAGCGGCTACCTGTTCATGGCGATGGACCTGGCCCGCGAGCGGGTGCAGGAAGCCTTTGGCCGCCTGACCGAGCTGATGCAGGAGTTGCAAACCGCGCCCCCCAGCCACGACGAGACCGACGAGACCCGCGAGTCGTTTGCGCTGCGGGCCCTGCAGGAATCCGAGGGGCCGGGGCTGGCCACCAAGCTGGCGCAGCACTGGTTAAACGACGAGGTGTATTTCCCCACCCGCGCCGCGCGCATGTACCGGCAGGTGAGCGCGCAGGACGTGCAGGCGGCTGCCGGTTACCTCAGCACGCAGCAGATGGCGGTGGTGGGCATCGGCATGGGCGAAGCAGAACTCGCAGAACTCCTGGAGGTGGTCGCGTGACAGGCATGACGGCAAGCGGACTTCAGATGGAAGAGGGCCTGTGGCGCACCTTTACCTCGCTGCTGGACGGGCCCAGCACCGCGCGGGCGGTGGCCACGCGGCTGGGGCGCCCGGTAGCGACCATCGTGCGCAACCTCAACCACCTGCAGGAACACGGTCTGGTGTGCGAAACCGGCACCGACCGCGTGGGGCAGCACATTGAGCGGGTCTACCGCCTGCCCGAAGGCGCGGTGCGGGTGCGCGACGAACGCGCCCTGAGCCTGGCCTTTCACGAGACCGAGCGCGGCCTGACGCTGGCGGCCTACAACGGGCTGCCCAGCGCGGCGGGCATGGTCAGCGTGTGCGTGCCGCGCGAACGCGCCGCCGAGATCATGGACCGGCTGCAGGCGCTGCGCGAGGACATCGAAGCCCTGCAGCAGGAGGGCGGCGACGTGAAACTCTCGTTTTTCCTGGCGGGCTGGACGGAGGACTGACATGACGGGCACCGCACACCCCCTGCGCAACGCGGCCTTTCGCGCCATTCTGCTGACCCGGCTGTTCTCCGCGCTAACCGGCGGCTTTTACAACGTGCCCATCATGTGGTGGGTGCTGGAACAGACCGGCTCGGGCAGCATGATCGCCTCGGTGGGGCTGGTCAGCGCCCTGGCCGGGCTGATCGCGGCGCCCATTGGCGGCGTGCTGGCCGACCGGGGCCATAAGCGGCTGCTGATTCAGGCCACCTACGTCATAGACGCGCTGCTGCTGGTGCTCATGGCCACCCTGGTGCTGGGCGGGCACATGCGCGTGGGCTACGTGTTCCCGCTGCTGGCCGTGACCAGCTTCGTGGCGGCGCTGCGCGGCCCGGCGTCCTCGGTGCTGGTGCCCATGACCATTCCGCGCGCGGTGTACCAGCAGGGCAACGCCATGATGAGCCTGACCGGCAGCCTCGCCAGCCTCAGCGGCTACGCGCTGGCCGGCGCCGCCACCGGGTTTGCGGGCGTTCACGGCGCCATGCTGATCGGCGCGGGGCTACTGGCGGCGGCCATTCTGACGCTGGCCACGGTGCCCGAGCCCACCCTTCCGGCCGCCAGTGCGGGCACAGACCCCGAACAGGCCGACCCGCCCAGCGAGGGCCTGCTGGCGGGCCTGGGGGTGATCTGGAGCAATCCGCTGCTGTTCTGGACCTTTGCGGTGAGCCTGCTGCTGAACTTCGTGCTGATTCCCCTGGAGGTCACGCTGGCGCCGTTTGCCCGGGAACTGGGGGCGGGCGCGCGGGAATTCGGCTTTCTCAGCGCCAGTATCTCGGTGGGGCAACTGCTGGGCATGCTGGCCCTCAGCACCTACCGGGTGCCGCGCCCCTGGCTGGCGCTGGTGGGGGGCACCTTTGGCATTGCGGCGGCCATTGCGGGCCTCAGTGTGGCGGCCACCCTGCCCCAGGCCCTGACCCTGCTGGCCCTGGGGGGCCTGAGCGCGGCCGTGATGAACGTGCAGCTGAGCGTGGTGGCGCAGCTGCATATTCCCCACGCCGTGATGGGCCGGGCCTACGGGGTGATGAATTCGGTGTCCAGCGCCGTGCAGCCGCTGGGGTACGCGGGCGCCGCCGCCTTGCTGGCGTGGCTGCCGCTGCACAGCATCTTCCTGCTGATCGGCACGCTGCTGGCGCTGGCCGCCGCCGCGTGGCTGCACCCCACCCTGAGAGTGGGCTTTGAAAAACCGATGGTCTCGCCCGCCACGGATTGAGGGGCCTTCCGGATCAGCTGTGATGGACGCACGGGAGAACCCGACTGCACGCACTCGCAGAGCGGTGTAAACGCACCAAAGCCAGGCGCAGGGGCCGCCATAAAGAATCTGGAAGCCGGATGAGGGGCAGTATCCGGGCGAAAAGGGGCGCCGGTGGGGGCCCCTTTGCCGCTGTGTGGGGGTCCAGCTTCGGCGAGGCGGCCACGCGCCCCGGTCCTGACCACGCGGCGCAATAGAGCCGTTGACCTCAAGATGATGATGGTGCTCGACCCTCTCCCCTCGTTGGGCCTCGCAGAGCTGCGCCGCAGAGAAGGGTGATACGGAGTCCGGATGATCCGTTCCAGCCCCTCCGCTCCGCTGCGGTGCTTCCTCTGCTCTCCGTCACCGTTTTTCCTTCTCCCTTCGGTCGGGTTCAGCAGCTATTGCATAACTGCTGAACCGGAATTCTTATGAGCAATGGTTCGGACAGGTTCGGCAGTCCACAGAGGAGAGCCGGACAAACACGCTGGTTTTCCCCTCCCCCCTCGTGGGGGACTCATACAGCTGCGCAGCAGAGGTCGGGAGGGGGGGGCGGCGAGTCAAGCGGCCCAGACGACGTTTCTTCCATGAGCGCCTCACCACGCTTGAAAACTGTCCGCACCATTGATGAGGGGGCTCGTTTGTCACCCCCTAAGGACAAGGCGCAGGCCGCTGGGGCCGGGCCGCCACCGACTTCCCGTAAGCTGCCCGCATGACCAACCACCCCCCACTGACCGCCGCGCAGGCCACGCGCCTCGTGCAGGCCCTGCTGCAGCTGATGGTTGAGCACGGCCTGGGCAGCCTCCAGGCCGGCCCTGCGGGCGGCCACCTGGGCCTGACCGCCCCTGGGCAATTTGTGACGAGCGACCTGACCTTCCACTTTCTGTCGCCCGCCGAGCACCGCGCGGCGGCGCAGGCCTACGGGGTTCCCGGCGCGCAGGCCCACTTCACGGACGGCCCCAAAACCAGCGAGGCCATTGAACCCTTCGTGCGGGCAGTGGGCGGCCTGTTCGACCTTCACGGGGTGCAGAGCCTGACCTTTGCGCCCGGGGGCCACCTGGGCTTCCGGGCCAGCGGCACCACGCGCGAATTCGTGCTGGAGGGCGTTTCGGTGCAGGCCCGGCCAGCGATGAATACGCTCTGATCCGGGGGAGGGCTTCTGGGAAAGGCCCCTCCGCCCTTCCCCAGAAGAGTCGGGGCCCTGTCCCCCCGGCAGGAACGCCCTGGCCCTGGTCACACGGCACCTCTTTTTCGTAGGCTGAAATCCGAAGTTCATCCTTTGAAAATCCCCGCGTGTCCCAGGAGCCCCCATGACCCAGACCCTGCCCGCCGGCCTGACCATCTCTGCCCCCCTGACTGACGCCCAGCGCGAGATCCTAACCCCCGAGGCCCTGGCGTTTGTGGCCGAACTGCACCGCCGCTTTGAGGGCCAGCGCCGCGCGCTGCTGGCCGGGCGCGAAGCCCGCCAGGCCCGGCTGGACGCGGGCGAGCTGCCCGACTTTCTACCCGACACCGCACACATCCGCGCCGGGGACTGGCAGGTGGCCCCGCTGCCCGCCGACCTGCAGGACCGCCGGGTGGAAATCACCGGCCCGGTGGACCGCAAGATGATCATCAACGCCCTGAACAGCGGCGCGCGGGTGTTCATGGCCGACTTTGAAGACGCCAGCAGCCCCACCTGGGAGAACGTGGTCAGTGGGCAAGTGAACCTGCGCGACGCGGTGCGCCGAACCATCAGCCTGGAGCAGAATGGCAAGAGCTACCGCCTGAACGACCGCACAGCGGTGCTGCTGGTGCGCCCGCGCGGCTGGCACCTGCCGGAAAAGCATGTGCAGGTGGACGGCGAGACGCTGTACGGCGCCTTCTTCGACTTCGGGCTGTACTTCTGGCACAACGCCAAGGAACTGCTTTCGCGCGGCAGCGGGCCGTACTTCTACCTGCCCAAGCTGGAAAGCCACCAGGAAGCCCGGCTGTGGAACGACGTGTTCCTGTACGCCCAGGAGGCCCTGGGCCTACCGCGCGGCACCATCCGGGCGACCGTGCTGATCGAGACGATCCTGGCCGCCTTCGAGATGGACGAGATTCTGTACGAACTGCGCGAGCACTCGGCCGGGCTGAACTGCGGGCGCTGGGACTACATCTTCAGCTACATCAAGAAGCTGCGTGCCCACCCGGACCGCATTCTGCCCGACCGCGCCAAGGTCACGATGGCGGTGCCCATGATGACCGCCTACAGCAAACTGGCCATTCAGACCTGCCACAAGCGCGGCGCCCCGGCCATTGGCGGCATGAGCGCTTTTATTCCGGTCAAGAACGACGAGGAGAAAAACCGTGCGGCCTTCGAGCAGGTGCGCACCGACAAGGAGCGCGAGGCCGTCAACGGCCACGACGGCACCTGGGTGGCGCACCCCGGCATGGTGGAACTGGCCACTGAGGTCTTTGACCGCCTGATGACCGGCCCCAACCAGATCAGCAGTGACAAGCAGCGGGCACTGGTGGTCACGGCCGCCGACCTGCTGACCCCCCCGGACGGCACCGTGACCGAAGCGGGCGTGCGCCTGAACGTGAACGTGGGCGTGCAGTACCTCGCCGCGTGGCTGCGCGGGGCGGGCGCGGTGCCCATTCATAACCTGATGGAAGACGCCGCCACCGCCGAGATTTCGCGGGCGCAGCTGTGGCAGTGGCGCCAGCACCGCGTGACCCTGGACGACGGCCGCGTGCTGACCGAGGAGTTATGGGACGCCCTGTACGACGACGAGGCCGCCCAGCTGGGCGCCGCCTTTGAGGACGCCGCGCGCCTATTCCGCGAGGCCGCCACCCGCACGCCGCTGGTGGAGTTCCTGACCCTGCCGGGCTACGAGGTGCTGCCCTGAGCGGCCCGGCGCGGCCCCGGGGCGGGCGGGCCCGGGGCGCCGGGGAAGGGCCGGGTGTGCGCACCCTGGAGCGCGGCCTGGGCGTGCTGTGGGCCCTGGCCCAGCTGGGCGAGGCCCCCCTCTCGGCGGTGGCCCGCGCCGCCGGGCTCTCGGCCAGCACCGCCTCGCGGCTGCTCGACACGCTGCGCCAGCAGGGCTACGCCGACTGGGATGAGGCCTCGGGGCTGTACCGGGTGGGGCTGCGCGCCTTTCAGGTGGGCTCGGCCTTTACCGCCGCCCGCTCGCTGGTGGGCGCCGCCGAGGCCGAGATGCGCGCGCTGGTTGCAGAGCTGAACGAGAGCGCCAACCTCGCGGTGCTGCGCCCGCTGGGCGGGGGACGCCTGGAAGCCGCTTACGTGCATCAGGTGCAGGGGCCGCAGCTGGTGCGCATGTTCACGCAGCCCGGCTCCGGGGCGCCGCTGCACGCCTCCGGGGTGGGCAAGGTGCTGCTGGCCTCGCGCCCCGACGACGAGGTGCGCGCCGCCCTGGGCACTGGTTCCCTGAGCGCCTACACGCCCCACACCCTGACCGACCCGGCCGCCGTGCTCGACGAACTGGAGAAGGTGCGCCGCGACGGCTACGCCCTGGACGAACAGGAGCGCGAACTGGGCGTGCGCTGCGTGGCGGTGCCGGTGTACGGGGCGGGCGGCGAGGTCTGGGCGGCCCTGAGTGTTTCCGCGCCCACCGCCCGCCTGAGCCCGGAGCAGTTGCCCGCCTTTCTGAACGCCACGCTGGCGGCGGCCGGGCGCATCGGGGCGCGCCTGGGCTGGACGGCCTAGCGCGCGCCCCAGCCCCCAGCACCTATGCTGCGGCCTATGCCCCTGCCTTCCGCCGCCCACGCCCTGGCCGCCCGGCTGCACGCGGCGCTGGCGGCGCACTGGCCTGCGGTGGACGCGGCGGCCCCGGCCACGCCGCCGTCCCCCCCACCCCCTTACCGCGCGGCCCCCGCGCCCCCGGAGCTAAAGGCCGGGCGCGCCGAACTGATCGTGGAGGCCAGCGACCACGCGGCCCTCGCCGCCGCCCTGGGCAGCGACGCCGACGCCGTGGTGCTGGATTTCGACGACACCTTTGCCCCCACCCCTACCAACGTGGCCGCCGCTTACGGGGCGCTGCCGGGGGCGCTGGCCTCGCCCGGGGCATGGCTGGCCCGGCCCCGGGCGCTGTATGCCCGGCAGCCGGGGCTGACGTTCGGTGGCATACCTGCCCGCGCGGCCCTGTGTGATCTGGCGGCGCTGCTGACGGCGCTTCCTGGCCGCTGGCCGCACCTGTACCTGCCCAAGCTGGAAACGGTGGCCCAGGCCCAGGCGTGGGCCCTGGCCCTGCGCACGGCCGAAGCGCACCTGGGCCTGGGACCCGGCACCCTGCGCGTGTGCCTGCAGATTGAAACGTGGCCGGGGCTGCTGGCCGCCGACCGCCTGCTCTTCGAACTGCGCGACTGGGCGTATGGCCTGAACGCCGGGCGCTGGGACTACGTGTTCAGCGTGGTGAAAACGGTGGGCCCCACCTGGGCGGGGCCGCTGCCGCCCCGCTCCGGGCTGGGCATGGACGTGGACGCCATGCGCGCCTATGCCGAGGCCCTGGTCGCCGTGTGCCGGGCGCGCGGCGCGCAGGCGGTGGGCGGCACGGCGGCGCTGAGCCCGGACCCCCACGACCCTGGCCCCGCCCTGGCCGCCGTGCAGGCCGACAAGGCGCGCGAAGCGGCCCAGGGCTTCGTGGGCGCGTGGGCCGGCCGCCCCGACCTGATTGGGGCCGTGCGCGCGGGGCTGGCGCTGGGGGCCCCGGCCTCATCCCCCGTCACTCCATCCCCCGTCACCCCAGCGCGCCTGCTGGCCCTGCCCGACCCTGGCCCGCTGGACCCCGCCGAGGTGGAGGACACGGCAGCCCTGGCCCTGGCGGTGTTCCGCGCGTGGTTCGCTGGGCAGGGGGTCGTGGAGCGCGCCGGGCGGCTGGAAGACACCGCCACCGCCGAACTGGCCCGCGCGCTGCTGGGGCAGTGGGTGCGGGTGCAGGCCCCGCTTCAGGACGGCCGCCCCCTGACCCCGGGCGCCTACCTCGCCCTGCGCCGCCGCCTGTGCCCGGACCTGTCCCCCGAAGCGCGCCTGCTGGACCATCTGGTGCTCTCGCCCACGCCCCCCGCCTACTTTCCCCACGAGGCCCAGGTGCTGGGCCTGTGTGGGCCGGGCCTGCGGGCCCCGGAGGCCCCCCTTGACCGCCCCCCATCCTGATCACCCGTCCCCTGTTGCCGACCTGGGTCCCCTGGCGCGCCGGGCGCTGGCCGCCTGCGCCGAACTGGCCCGGTTCACCGAAACCCCCGGCGAGATCACCCGCACCTTTCTGTGCCCCCAGAGCCGCGAGGTCACCGCGTACTTCAGCGCCTGGGCCCACGACCTGGGCCTGAACGTGCGCCTGGACGCCGCCGGCAACCTGCGCGCGCGCCGCGAGGGGCCGGCCCCGGAGTCACCCACCCTGTACCTGGGTTCGCATGTGGACACCGTGCCGAATGCCGGCGCCTACGACGGCGTGCTGGGCGTGACCCTGGCCTACGCGGTGGCCGAGGCCCTGCGCGCCGCGCCGCTGCCCTTTGCCCTGGAACTGCTGGCCTTTAGCGAAGAGGAGGGGGTGCGCTTCGGCGTGCCGTTCATTGGCAGCCGGGCCCTGGTGGGCACCCTGGATGAGGTGCTCGGCCGCCAGGACGCGCAGGGCATCAGCGTGCGCGGGGCCCTGGAGGCGTATGGCCTGACCCCCGCCGAGCTGCCAGAGGCCGAAGTGCGCGGGCCTTCAGTGGGCTTTCTGGAACTGCACATTGAGCAGGGGCCGGTGCTGCAGGCGGCAGGCGCGCCGCTGGGGGTGGTCACGGCGATTGCCGGGCAAAACCGCCTGCGGCTGGACTTCGCCGGGCAGGCCGCGCACGCGGGCACCACACCGATGGCGCACCGCCGGGACGCCCTGGCCGCCGCCGCGCGCTTTGTGGTGGCCGCCGAGGAGCTGGCGCGCGCCACACCGGGGCTGGTGGCCACCGTAGGGATGCTGAGCGCCCACCCCGGCGCCATCAACGTGATTCCGGGGGCGGCGCACGCCACCCTGGACATTCGCCATGAACAGGACGCCGCGCGCCAGGAGGCCCTGAAGACCCTGCTGGCCCAGGCCCACGCCCTGGCCGCCGAGCGCGGCGTAACCCTGACCGTCACGGAAACCATGACCCAGCCCGCCGTGCCCATGAACCCGGGGCTGCGCGCCGCCCTGCACCGCGCGGCGGCGGCCGAGGGCCTCAGCGCCCCGGACCTGCCCAGCGGCGCGGGTCACGACGCGATGGTGCTCGCCACGCGGATGCCCGCCGCCATGCTGTTCCTGCGCTCACCGAATGCCATGAGCCACCACCCGGACGAAACGGTGAACCCAGAGGACGTGGACGCCGCCCTGCGCGTGGCGGTGCGCGCGGTGCTGGCGCTGGCCGGGCAGGATGGGGCCGGGGAGCACGGCGCATGAGCCTGGACCTGCTGATCCGGGGCGGCACCCTGGTCACGCCCAGCGGCCCCATGCCGGCCGACCTGGGGGTGCAGGACGGCCAGATCGTGAGTCTGGCGCTGGAGGTCTACGCCCCGGCGCGCCAGGAGGTGGACGCCCGGGGCCTGCACGTCTTCCCCGGGGTGGTGGACGCCCATGTGCACCTGAACGAACCCGGGCGCACCCACTGGGAGGGCTTTGACACCGGCACCCGGGCGCTGGCGGCGGGCGGGGCCACCAGCTTTCTGGACATGCCGCTCAATTCCAGCCCGCCAGTGCTGAACCGCGCGGCCTTCCAGGCCAAGCGGGCGGCGGGCGAGGCGCACTCGCGGCTGGATTTTGGCCTGTGGGGGGGCCTGACCCCGCTGAACCTGAGCGAACTGGATGATCTGGCCGCGTGCGGCGTGGTGGGCTTCAAGGCATTCATGAGCCACAGCGGCCTGGACGAGTTCCCGGCCGCCGACGACGCCACGCTGTACGAGGGCATGCGTGCCGCTCGGCGCCTGGGCCGGGTGGTCGCCACCCACGCCGAGAGTGATCCCCTCACCCGCGCGCTGGCCCAGGCCGCGCAGGCGGCGGGCCACCACGGCGCGCGCGACTACCTTGCCTCGCGCCCACCGATCACCGAGGCCGAGGCGGTGTCGCGCGCCCTGCTGTTTGCCGAGGAAACGGGCGCGGCGCTGCATCTGGTGCACCTCAGCACGGCGCGCGCGGTGCTGCTGGCCGCCGAGGCGCGCGCCCGGGGCGTGGACGTGACGGCCGAAACCTGCCCCCACTACCTGCACTTCACGGACGAAGACGTGGAACGCGCCGGGCCACTGCTTAAGTGCGCGCCGCCGCTGCGCCCGGCCACCGAGCGCGAGGCCCTGTGGGCCGCCCTGAAGGCCGGGCAGATCGACACCGTGGGCTCGGACCACTCGCCGGCCCCCCCGGACCTGAAAACGGGCGACGACTTCTTCGCCCTGTGGGGCGGCATCAGCGGGGCGCAGTCCACCCTGAACGTGCTGCTTGAGGACGGCTACTGGCGACGTGGGGTGCCGCTGCCTCTGCTGGCGGCAGTCAGTGCGCTGCACCCGGCGCGGCGCTTCCGGCTGGCGCGCAAGGGCGCGCTGCGCGTGGGCCACGACGCCGACTTTGCGCTGGTGCGGCTGGATGAGCCCTTTACCTTGACCGACCTGCACGACCGCCACGGCGGCAACCCCTACCGGGGCGAGCGTTTCCGGGGCCGCGTGCAGGCCACCTATCTGCGCGGGCAGCCGGTCTACCGCCTGACCGACCAGGGGGCGTGGTTTGGCGACGGGCGCGGGCAACTGCTGACCCCGGCTCCACTGGACCCCGCCCCCGCTCTCCCCCCTCCCGGAGGCCCATGAAGCACCTTGGCGTGACCCGCTCGGCCCTGCACCCCTCACACGCGGTCCTGACCCCCGATACCTTCGTGCGCACCGCCCTGGCCGAGTGGCCGGGTTGCGCGCTCACCCTGCACATTGCCCCGGTGATGGGCCTGGGGGCGCGCTTCGTGCAGTTCTCCGCCGAGCTGCCAGCGGGCGCGCAGGCCCGGGAGAGCGAGCACGGCTTTCAGCGCTTTGTGTTCGTGCTGGAGGGGAGCCTGGACGTGCAGGTGGGGGGCGAGACGCGCACCCTGGGCCCCTCGGACCATGTGTTCTTGCCAGTGGGCGCGGCGCACACGCTGCGCGCCCAGACGCCCAGCCGCGTGGCGGTGTTCGAGAAGCCCTACGAATCGGCCCCCGGTACCCCGCCGCCCCCGGTGTGCTGGGGCAACGAGCAGGAGAACCCCGGCGCCCCCTTTGAGGGCGATGAGCGCCTGATCGCCCGCAAGCTGCTGCCCGACGACCCCCGCTTCGATTTCATGATGAGCACCATGTCCTTTGCGCCGGGGGCCACGCTGCCCTACACCGAGATGCACTACATGGAACACGGCCTGCTGATGCTGTCCGGCGAGGGGCTGTACAAGCTGCAGGACCACTACCACCCGGTGCAGGCCGGCGACGTGATCTGGATGGGCGCCCACTGCCCGCAGTGGTACGGCGCCCTGGGCCGCGAGTGGACCAAATACCTGCTGTACAAGGACATGAACCGCCACCCCCTGACCCTGGAGGCCCGCCCGTGACCCGCCCCCCCCTGCCCCTGACCGACCACTACGACGTGCGCCGCGACCCCGCCGGCGGGCGCTACCTGCGGCCCCTGGTGCGCGGGTTCTCGCTGCTGCGCTTTCCGCTGCTGAACAAGGGCACCGCCTTTACCGAAGCCGAGCGCCGCGCCCTGGGCTTAGACGGCCTGCTGGCCCCGCAGATCGACACGCTGGACGAACTGGTCGAGCGGCAGTACGCCGAGTACCGCGCTATCCCGGAGCCCCTGGACAAACATGTGTTTCTGCGCAACCTGCAGGACCGCAACGAGGTGCTGTTCTACGCGCTGCTCTCGCAGCATGTTGAGGAGATGCTGCCCATCGTGTACACGCCCACCGTGGGGCGGGCGGTGCAGGAATTCAGCCGCATCTACCGCTACCCGCGCGGCCTGACCCTGAGCACCCGGACCATTGACCGCGCGGCGCAGGCGCTGGCCAACGTGCCCCTGAACGACGTGCGGATCATCGTGGCGACCGATTCCAGCGCGATTCTGGGGATTGGCGACCAGGGCTTCGGCGGCATGGCGATTTCCATTGGCAAGCTCTCGCTGTACACGGTGGCGGGCGGGGTGGGGCCGGACAAGACCCTGCCGGTGGAACTGGACGTGGGCACCGCCCGCGCCGACCTGCGCGAGGACCCCGGCTACCTGGGCGTGAAGCACGAACGCCTGACCGGCGACGCGTACCTGAGCTTTCTGGACCGCTTCGTGGAGGCCACGCTGGAGCGCTACCCCAAGGCGATTATTCAGTGGGAGGACTTTGCCAAGGACGCGGCCTTTGAGGTGCTCGCGCGCTACCGGCGGGTGGTGCCCAGCTTCAACGACGATATTCAGGGCACGGGCGCGGTGGTGCTGGCCGGGGTGCTGGGGGCCTGCCGGGTCAGGGGCGAGCGGTTTGCCGATCAGGTGATGGTGGTGCACGGCGCCGGGGCCGGGGGCGCCGGGGTGGCCGCTGCCCTGCGCGACGGCCTGCGCCGCGAAGGCCTGAGCCCTGAAGAGATTGCCCGGCGCGTGTACGTGCTGGATTCCCGTGGGCTGCTGGTGGATGACCGCCCTATGGAACCCTACAAGCAGGCGCTGGCCACGCCCCGCGCGCAGGTGGCCGGGTGGGCGGGCCTGGGCCTGGAAACGGTGATCCGCGAGGCTGGGGCCACCGCACTGTTGGGGCTGTCGGGGCAGGCGGGGATTTTCAGCGAGGCCGTGGTGCGCGCGGCGCAGACCAACACGCCGCGCCCGCTGATCTTTCCGCTGTCCAACCCCACGGCCAACAGCGAGGCCCTGCCCGAAGACCTGCTGCGCTGGACCGGCGGGCAGGCGATGGTGGCGACCGGCAGCCCCTTTGCGCCGGTCACGCTGGACGGGGTCACGCACGAGATCGGGCAGGGCAACAACGCCTTTATCTTCCCGGGGCTGGGCTTTGGCGCCATTCTGGCCCGCGTGCGCGAAATCACCGACGACATGGTGGCTGCCGCTGCCTTCGCCCTGGCCGACTACACGGCGGCGCAGTGGCCGGGGCGCATTTATCCCCCGGTGTCGGACCTGCGCGGCGCCAGCCTGCAGGTGGCCGCCGCCGTGATCCAGCAGGCCCTGCGCGACGGCGTGGCCACCGAATTTGCCCTGCGCGGCCTGAACGACGACGCGCTGCGCTCGGCCGTGGAACGCGCTTTCTGGCAGCCCGACTACCTGCCCTTTCGCCTGGACGAAGGCGAGGCGGCGGGCGACTGAACAGGCTTCGGGTTGATCCGCTGCAGAACCCGACCAGAGGGACTCGCAGAGCGGCGCAGTAGAGCAGGAACAACGGGGACGGAGAGGCGTGAAAACACCGAAGCGGCGGGGTGGTCACGGATGATCCGGAATACGTTGTGGCATTGCTCCGACCGGAGGGACTCGCAGAGCGGCGGGGCAGCGCAGGAACAAAGCCGGCGTTCCGGGCATTGGACTGAAACTGCGCCCCAGGCAGGGAGCATCCGGCTCTGTTCTGGATGGTTCGGAAGTGGACAGCGGTCCGTGTGCACCGGCCTTCCCACCCCCTCTGCTCGCCTTTCCTGGGCGTCATCGGCCCACCATGCTGGCCCCGCTACGGTGGGGCGCATGGACGTTCTGATTGATCTTTGCCTGCGCGCCGCCGTGATGGCGCTCGCCTACCCCTTCACCCGGGGCCTGCTGCTGGTGCTGACCGGCTTGTACGCCCAGGGCAGTGGCTGGCCCCCGGCGGTCGGCGTCCTGTGCCTGGGCGCTGGCGTGGTGTGCTGGCTGCTGCCCCTGTGGGGACTGTGGCGGCGCTCCGCTGAAGGCTGAGGAACCATCAACGAAGGGCCGGGCGACACGAGTGCGCCCGGCCTTTCCCTGTTGATGTCACCCCGAAGCTGCCTTGCAGCGGCGCTGCTGGCCTCCAGCATCCAACCCCCAACAGAATGTGGGAGGAGCAGTGCCTTCCAGCAGCAGAATTGTCTCCCCTCTTTTGAGGAAGTCACGTCGCACCTGAAACCCGTAGAAACCCAGACATCAGCGGCCCTGAGGTACTCCCCAGGGCCGCGCGGTCTCTTCCAGCACTCAGGGCTCGTCGACCAGCTCCACGCGAATCACGATGGTGCCGCTCAGGCCGGCGTCATCCGGGGCGTAGCCCAGCTGGGCCGGGGTCACGCGCGCTTCCCAGTGGCGCTCGGTGCTAAAGGCACTCAGGGGCAGGCTCATGGTGGCTTCCTGGAGCGTGTCAGTCCCACTTAGAGGCACCGACGACAGGGGTGAACTCTCCACAGGCGCGCAAGCATTGGTGAACCAGGTGGGTGCCCGGCCCCAGCCGGTGTCCTGCTCGGTGACCTGCCCGGTGCGGGGCGACCGATCTTCCGGCAACCGCACGTCCAGGATCACCTCGCCGCCGGGTCCGGGGCGCAGCCGGTATTCCAGTAAAGCCGACGACCCGAAGTGCAGGGCCGAGCTTTCGGTGGTTCGCCGGGAGGTGCCGCCCCACGAGGTGGCGACGTAGCCTCTCGCCCCGGAAACTGGATCAATGGTATCAATGCATTCACCCGTACTGCTGGAGGTGGTGGCGCGCTCAGACATCAAGTCCACCTTGACCTCGCCGGTCACGGCCTCGAAGGGGCGCCACACGCTGTCCTGGACTATCTCGCCACCATGCGCGGTCAGGATGCCCTGCCACGAGCGGCGCAGCTTGTCCTGGGTGCTCATGGTGCTGCTGAGCGTTGGATACACAGGGGGGAAGGTGGACGTGGTGGTGACCACCGTGGCCGTCTGCGCGCCAAAGTTCAGGCTCACGCGCATGGCGGGAAGCTTGACGGTGTACTGCATCTCGGCCACCAGTTCACTGCCCTCGCCCACGAACGCGGCCACGGTATAGGTGCCGGGGCGGGCGCTGGCGGTCAGCACACCTTCCGGGCTCACAGTGCCTTCCTGCGGCAGCCAGCGCACCTCATCGCTATTCACCTGCTTGCCGTCCAGGATGGCGGCCAGCTCGCGCCGCTCGCCGGGGCGCAGGGTCAGTCCAGAAGGGCGCACCTCCAGGGTGCTCACCTTCACCTGCGCCGAGGCGCGCGCCGAACCGTCCCGCGCCGTGGCGGTCACGGTATAGGTGCCGGGCACACTGGCCTGAAACACGCCGTCCGGGCTGACCGTCCCGCCGCTGGCGCTCCAGGTTACGTCGGCGCGCTGGCCGCCTTCACCCTCTGCTTTCAGGGTCAGCGGGCGCCCGGCGCTCAGGTGGGTCTGTTCGGGCGTCACTTTAAGACTGCTGGGGCTTACGCCGCCCACCTCCAGCGGCAGAAAGGGCAGCAGCGAGGTGCGCACGAACAGGAACAGTTCGCCTTCCACCTGCCCCTCGGTGTCGGCCGTCCAGGCCAGGGCGAAGCGTTCCTGGTCGGTCGCTGCCGTCACCTCGGCCAGCTTGCGGGCCGTGCGCGCGCCGCTCTCGGAGCGCTCCAGGCGGTACAGTTCGACCGCCCGCACGTTGTAGATCCCCAGGAAATGGGTGTTGGCAGCGTCCAGGTTGGCCTTGACGAACACCACGTCGCCTTTCTGGTAGCGGCGCGTGTCCGCCTGCGCGCCCCCACTGGGCGACACGCTGAGGGGCACTTCGACGGTCAGGGCGAGGCTGGATTCCTTGATCTCCTCGCTGACCCCCTTGACCAGCGCCTTGATCAGGTCTGCCACCGCCGAGCCGGGTTCCACCTTGGCCTGCAGGCGCAGGTTGTACCCCGAGCTGTACGTGGCGTCGGCCACCTGCAGGTCGGTGCCGGCCAGGTCGGCTTCCAGCACCGGGCCCACGCTCAGGGTCAGCAGTTCGGCGGTGGCCAGCGCGTTGCCCACGGCCAGCGAGGCGGTGGGGCCCGCAAACAGCTCGGCCTTGAAGGTGGCCTCGGGGCTGCCGGTGTAGGCCAGCCGGGGGATGAGGTCGGCGCTGCCGCCCGCCGTGGACAGGTTGGTCAGGCCCTTGCCTTCCAGGTATTCAAAGCCCAGGTCCACGTTCGCCTTGGCGGCCCCCTGAAAGCCCAGGTCGGCGGCCCCCACCGCAAAGGCCCCGCCCGCACTGACGGTCAGGCCCAGGTTCACCACCGGGCTGATAAAAAAGCCGATGGGCCCGCTGACCGGAATGGGCACCGCCACCAGATCGGCCTTTTTGCACTCCACCTTGCCGGTGAAATTCGCGCCGATCTTCAGCGCGCCGGAGAGGGTGGCGCTCACCTGCCCCGAGGTCTTGACCCGCAGCCGGCCCTGACCGGCCTGGTCGTCGCGCAGCACCAGATCAAAGTCCAGCACGTTCTGAAATTTGACTTCCAGGGTGGACGGGTTAATCACCATATCCGTGGACGCCACGCAGGTCAGCGGGCCCAGGGGGAACTCTTCCTGCGCCAGAGCCAGGGTGCGCGGCACGGCGTACTTCAGAGGGCTGAGGGTGCCCTGGGCATTCTCGCTGCTCAGGTGCCCGGCGGCGCGGAAATCGTAGGCCGAGAACACCTCGCCCGGCGAGACGCGCGCCAGGGTGACGCGCACGCTGGCCCCCTGGGGCGAGACCGCCTGCACGCGCCCGGCGAAAAAGGCGCCGTCGGTCTGCACCACCAGCGCGCCCACGGCGGGCGCCGCACTGGCCTTGAGGTCCACCGTGAACAGCGCCCCGGGCAGCGGCAGAGCGCGCGGATTCACCGCCTCCGGGGCCGAGAGCGCGGCCCCAGCCGGCAGCGCCTGGGCGCCGGGCGTCAGCGCCGCCACCGTGACGGGCAGGCTCAGGCGCTGCTCGCCCGCCTGAAAGACCACGCGCGTGGTGCCCAGCGTGTGGGCGCGCACCCGGCCGCTGCCGTCCACGCTGGCAACCGCCGGGTTCTCGCTGCGCCACGTCCCGCTGGGCGCGGGGCTGGGCTGGCCGCCCGCGTCCGTGGCGCTCAGGCGCAGGGCGTGTTCGGCGCCGGGGGCCAGCACCAGTTCGGTGCTCGACAGGTTCAGGGCGCCCGCCGGGCCGGGGGTGGGCGGCGTGGGGCTCGGCGTAGGGCTCGGCGTGGGCGCGGGGCCGGGCTGCGGCGCGGGCGTGGGCGACGTGGGGGCCGGCGGCGGCGCACAGGCTGAAAGCAGCGTGAAGGTGGTCAGCAGGGGCAGCAGGGCAGACAGGGTACGCATGGGGCCTCCTTGTGGCTTGGCGCCACCGTAGGCCCCGGCGGATGATGAGCGGATGGTGGGCCCGGCCGGGGGGGGGCACCCAGACCCCGCCGGGCAGCGCTGGGAGGGCCACAAGCCACGCCACGTCAGTTCACGCGGCGGCCCCGTCATCGGCCCATCATGCGGCGGTCCCTACAGTGCCCGCACAAGGAGACCTGTCATGGACCACGACCCACCCGCGCCTGCCCTTTCCGCTCTGCTCCCCTCTTCCGCCCTGCCTGTTGCCTCTGCTTTGCCCGCCCCGGGCCGCGTGTATGTGCTGCGCATCTGGCACGAAAGCGGCGAGCAGCCCACCGGCCCCGTGTGGCGGGCCATGATCCGCGAGGGCACCCTGGGCGAGCGCCGGTACTTTGCCCGTGTGGACGAGTGCCTGGACCACCTGTACAGCGAACTCGTGCGGCGCTAGGGGGGGCGTGGTCGGGGGGCAACCCTGCCCCTCCCCACCTGCCGCGCTGCGCTGGAAGTGGCTGAAAAGACCCTCTGAACTCTGGACAAGACCTGCAGGTGGCAGATGCGAAATCGCCGGCCACTTCTACTTGATGCTACGGGGGCGAGAGGGTGATAGCCCAAGTCATGGCTTGTGACAGCCACGGCCTGTCTGGCGCCTCCACTCCTGGATACAGGCTGAGCAGCGACAGGGCAGCGCATGAAAGGGCCCGCGTGTGGCCACCGCCCGTCTTCTCGCTCCGCTCCACAGCGTCATGGGGCACGGCAGAAAAAACGATGCTCCTTCAGGTGGCTGCCGCGCCTCCACCCCAATTCACCCAGCGAACAGAGGCGGCCGGGCTTGGCGGTTTAGCCCCAAACCGACAAACACGCCGCCCGGGTGAGGGGCGGCGCGCTGGGCGAGGCCGGTGGCCCTTAGTCCTGGGGCCAGAAGCGCAGGGTCAGGGCGTGCTCGCCCTGATACAGGTTAGAAAACTGCGCCTCAACCGCGAAGGCCGGGGTGGGGTTCAGGGTCGAACTGACGAGCAGCGGCACGGTCTGACCGTCCACCGTCTGCACCGCACTCACGCGGTACCAGCCCAGCGGCACGGTGCGCGCGGCCCGGTCCAGGCTGGCCCTGGGGCGAAGGATGAGGGGCGCCGTGTGACCCAGCGCATTGGGCACGACCGGGGTCAGGGTGAGTTCCAGGCTGTCGTCCAGCACGAGGTCAGAGCGGGCAATCCCCACATCCACGGTGCCGTAAACGCGGTGGCCGTTGGTGTACACGAAGTTCCGCACGGCCCCGTCGGCAGCCAGGAAGGGATCAGGATTGTCGTCCGGCCCCCACGGGTACAGGTCCAGCTCGCCGCCCCCACTGACCGCGTAGATCACCTTGACCTCCCAGGGGCCGGGCCGGTTGGGCACGGCGATGGCGTACCGGCCCTGGGCGTCGGTGCGGGCCGTGACTGTCGCGCCGCTGGCCTCGTGGATTGCCACCACCTCCCGGTTCACGAAGGGTTCGCCCAGGACGTTCAGCACGCGGCCAGACACCACGAAGGGCACGGCCTCTCCCCTGGGGCCCGGCGTGGGCGCACTGGGACCGGCGGGCGGCGCTGGGGGGGGGCCTGGGGCGGCCCCGCCACAGGCAGACAGGGTGGTCAGGGTAAGGGCCAGCAGCAGTCGTCGGGACACGGGCATGGGGAGACCTCTTGGGGGTGCGGTGACCGGACGCCACGGGCGCGGCCGGGAGGGCGCGTGAGGGTGGCCCCAGCGCCCTAGAGGCGCCGGAGCACAGGCATTCAGGGGTTTTTCCAGAACAGTTCCAGCGTGGGGCCGTAGTGGCTGTCCGGCAGAAAGCAGCCTCGGACGCGGGGCGCGTAGGTGGGGTTGTCGCGCGTTTTGATCAGCAGCCCCTCTTTCTGGCCGCCGCGCTGATGGCTGGCCGTGACGAAATACGCCCCCAGGGGCATGTCCGGCAGGCCATAGCCGAAGGGATACTTGACGGTGAAGGCCTCGGTGCTTCCCGCCGCATTCGGGCCGTCGGGCGTGAAGGTCACTTCCAGGGTGCTGTAGTCAATCTCCACATCCGAGTTGTCGATGTAGTCGTACACCTTGCCCCTGGGCGCGTTCTCTTTGCGGTACACGAAGTCCCGAACCGCCCCCTGGGCACCCGCAAAGGGCGTGTCCACCTCGGGCGCTAAGCGCACCTCGAAGGTTTGCCCGCAGGCGGTCAAGGCCCTGTAGGCCACCACGTCCCACGACCCCAGCTGCTGAGGCAGCGCGATGGTGTAGCGCCCCTGGGCATCGGTTTTCGCCGTGCCGTAGGTGTACGAGACCGTGTGCGTGGCTGTCACCTCGACGCCGGCCAGCGGCTGCCCGCTTTCCGTGAGGATGCGGCCGGTGACGGTGTATGCGCCGGGGGCCGGCGCCGGGGTGGGGTTGGGCGTGGGGGTGGGCATGGGCGCGGGCTGTGCGGGGCCGGGCACTGATGGAGCGGGGGGCGTGGGCGAAGTCTGGCCGGTGCCCCCTCCGCAGGCAGCGAGGGTCGAAACGGTCAGGGCAAGCAGCAGCAGTCGGGACATAGGCATGGTGGGTTCTCCAGCGTGGGTGAGGGTGGGTGTGGGGGCCGGACCTGTGCTATGGCCGGGGGTGAATCATGTCCACTTCGAGGGTCATGCCGGTGCCGGCCCAGTACTGCATGTCCACGGTTGCGCTCGGCGCGTACTGGCCGCCCCGTGGCTTCAGCCAGATAGCCCCCTGACCGGACAGAGAGCGGGCCGTCACCGTGTACCGCCCCTGCGGCACCTCGAAAGGGGTCTGGTCGTCGTGCAGCACGATGGGTTGACCCTTGGTGCCGTCAATCAGCGGGCCAGAGGGGGTCAGGGTGAGTTCCACGTCACCGAAGGTGGGCACCTCGCCAGCTGACGAGAAGCCGGCGCTGGCGTAGAACAGTGCGCCGTAAAACCCGCCGTTGGGTGATTTGCCCACGAGCTTGAGGGTAAAGTTGCGCACTGCGCCGTCTTGGCCCACGAAGGGCGCGGTGCTGTCGAGTTCGGGCGTCAGGGTGTACGCTTTGCCGTTGTAGTCCACGTCCAGGTGGGCCACGGCGGTCCATGAATTCAGAATCGGCATCTTCGACAGGTCAAGGTCGTAGCGGCCCTGCGCGTCGGTGGTCGTCCAGACCTCCGAGCCGTCAAGCACCGTGTTGTCGGCGCCAACGCGCACGCCGGCCAGCGCGGTTCCCTGAGAATTTCTGACCACCCCAACCATGTGGAAAGGACGGGCCGCACCGGGATTGGGGGTGCTGGGCGGGGTGGGCGAGGGCACCCCGGGGGCCGGCGTGGTGGGTGCGGGCTGTGCCGAGTGGGCACCCCCACAAGCCGAGAGGGTCGAAACGGTCAGGGCAAGCAGCAGCAGTCGGGTCGGGTTCATGGTGGTCCTCCTGGTGGGCGGTGTCGGGTACGCCGCCCTGAGTGACCAGAGCTTAGAAAGGGGTGGATGATGGCCGGATGGTGGGCGCCCGAACCGCCGCTGGGCGAGCCAGACGTTCGGCGTGTTTCGCCGCTGGAATAAAGGAATTCCTGCTGAGGCCCAAGGAAGGCCCGAGCTGTACCCAGGGCCAATGGCCCCATCAGCGCCGCGCAGGTCGCTGCCCTTCTGCGGTGCCCGCCGAGCCGGTGCCACCATCCACCTATCACCGCTGGGCCGGCACCCTGGGCTATGCACCGCGTCCCACGGCGGGCACCGCAGCCCACCCCCCGGCGGCCCGCCCTGGCCCTGCTCCCCCTCTCTGCCGCCCACGCTGCGCCCACCAATCGGAGCAGCGGCTCGTGGGGGGGCGTCTCAACAGACTTCACCCGCTCGAAACCAGCCTGACCCTCAAGGGCAACACAGCATGGGCGGCACCACGTTCACCAAGATCAGGCTTCCGTTCACGGGCACCTTCGATGCAGGGAAAAAACCTCATAAGGCAGAGACGAATGCCGCGTACTCGGCGGTGGAGGTGGCCTACGACACCCTGGTCTTCACCCCCGACGGCCCAAACACCGCCAGGAGCACCGCGCCCCTGACATGGCGCTCTACGGCGGGCTTTGGCATGCCCCGTATTCCCCTGGCCCGCAACCGGATCAGGGCCCCGCAGGGGCTGAATGGGGGGAGGGGCAAGCCGCAGCCCAGGCTGAGTTTGCGCCAGCCACCGCTGGAGGCCGCAAGTGTTCTGGCCGCCTTCACCAACGACAGGCACGGTGGGGACCAACCCTGGACCTGTTTCTGAACAACTCCCCGTCCTCCTACCATAGCCGGACACCAAACTGGGCCGGGCCTCGGGCCAAGGTTCAACCCGGCCCTTTCACCTGGGGGCTGCTTGCTACCATAAGGAATCATGAAGAGCGCGCCCTGGCAGCTGCTGGCCTTTGGCAAACCGCGCCTGCTGGACCCCGCCGGGCAGGCGGTGCGCTGCGAGGCCCGCACCCTGGCCCTGCTGAGTTACCTGGCCCTGGAAGGCCCCACTCCACGCTCGCGGCTGGCCGGGTTGCTGTGGCCCGAAACCGCTGAAAGTGCGGCGCGCAACAACCTCGTGCACCTGTTGCGCCGCATGGCCAAAAGCCACCACCCGGACCTGATTCAGGCGGGCGAGGCGGTGGCCCTGGGCACGGCCCTGGACTCGGACCTGCGGGGCTGGACCGAGGGCAGCCACACCGCCAGCGCCGAGGTGCCGGGCGGCGCCCTGCTGGACGGCCTGAGTTTCGACGAACAGCCAGACCTGGCCGAGTGGCTGCTGGCCCAGCGCGAGCGCCTGGACGCCGCGCGGGTGGGGCGGCTGGCCGCCGCTGCCGCCAGCGCCGAGGACGCGGGCGACCTGGAGGGCGCCGTCGCCTTGGCCCGGCGCCTGCTGGACCTGGACCCGCTGTCCGAGGACGGCTGGCGGCGCCTGATGCGGCTGCACTACCTTTCCGGGGATCGCCCCGCCGCGCTGCGGGCTTACCACCGCTGCCAGGAGGTGCTGGCGCGCGAACTGGGCGTGGACCCGCTGCCCGAAACGCGCGAGCTGGCCCGCCTGATTGACCAGGGCGCGGTGCAGGGGCCCGCCCGGCCCGCCGCGCCGCGCATTCCGCTGGCGGTGCGCCGCCCGCCCGTGCTGGTGGGCCGCGCCGACGCCTGGGCCCAGATGGACGCCGCCTGGGCGCGGGGCCAGGGCGTGATCCTGATGGGTGAACCGGGCGTGGGCAAAACGCGCCTCGCCCTGGATTTTCTGGCCGAACACGGCGGCGGCATGCGCTTCGAGGGCCGCCCCGGCGACGCCGGTCTACTGTACGCCACCCACGCCCGCACCTACGGCCAGGTGCTCGCCGCCTACCCCGATCTGGAGCTGCCCGACTGGGTGCGCGGGGAACTGTCGCGCATTCTGCCCGCCCTGGGGGGCAGCCCCGAAGCCATCACCTCGGAAGCCCAGAAACTGCGCTTCTGGCAGGCCAAGGTGGAGGTGCTGGGCCGGGCCCTGGCGCGCGGGCTGCGCCACATGGTCTTTGACGACGTGCAGTACATGGACGAAGCCAGCGTGGAGGCGGGGGGCTTCGTGTTCGCCCAGCTGGGCTGGGGCCAGCCGGACGCCCCGTACCGCACCATCCATACGGTGCGCAAGGGCGAACTGACGCCCTTTCAGGAGGGGATGCTGCAGACCCTGGTGGGCGCCGGGCTGGTGGTCCTGATTGAGCTGGAGCCCCTGGGCGACGAGGCGGTGGGGGACCTGGTGGCGCAGCTGGAACTGCCCGGCGGCGAGCAGCTGGCCGGGCGACTGGCGCGCTTTACCGGGGGCAACCCGCTGCTGCTGCTGGAAACCGCGCGCAGCCTGCACGAGGCCCAGGCCCGCACCGGCACCCTCCCCGGCACCCTGCCGCTGCCCGAAAAGGCCAGCGCCGTGATTTCCTCGCGCCTCTCGCGCCTTTCTGGTCCGGCGCTGCACGCGGCGCGGGCGGCAGCGGTGCTGCAAAGCGACTTTGATCTGGAAACGGTGGCCGAGGTGCTGCGCGCCCCACTGCTGGAGGTGGCCGCTGCCTGGGAAGAACTGGAAGCCGCGCAGATTGTGCAGGGCGAGGGCTTTGCCCACGACCTCGTCGCCGAAACGCTGCGCCAGGACACCCCCCAGGGGGTGCGCCGGCTGCTGCACCGCGCGGCGGCCCGCACCCTGAGCACCCAGACCCGCGCCGCGCCGGCCCGGGTGGCCGAACACTGGCTGGCGGGCGGCGACCCGGGGCAGGCCGCGCCGTGGCTGCGCCGGGCCGCCCAGGCCGCGTGGCAAACCGGGCGCCAGGCCGAAGCCGCCCACCTGTTTGCCCAGGCCGCCGAGCACTTTGGCCCCGTGGACCGCGAGGCTGCCTTTGAGGCGCTGGCCCTGCGCGCCGAGGTGCTGGCGAATATGGACGACGACGCGCACGCGCAGGCCCGGCGCACCCTGCACGAACAGGCCGTGACCCCGCTGGAGCGCGCCACCGCCTTTATGCAGGATTACCGCGCGCTGGAAGGCGGCATGGACCCCGCCCAGATTGAGCCGGTGGTGCATTCGGGCCTGGCGGCCCTGCGCGCCGCCGAGCCGAACCCAGCCGCGTGGCTGGTGGAAGCCCAGCTGACCGAGGGGCTGGCCCTGCTGGCGTTTATGCGCGGCCAGCACGAGGACACCCTGACCCACCTGCGCCGGATGGCCGACCTGGGGGCGCAGGCGGGTTCGCTGGAGTGGCAGGCCAAGGCCGAAGAGGGCCTGGGGCTGGCCCTGAGTGCGGGCGCCCCGCGTGAGGCCCGGACGCACCTGGAACGGGCCGAGGCCCTGCACCTGCGCCGGGGCGACCTGTTGCGGGCCGGGTCCAGCCTCGCCAAGCTGGCGCGGGTGCTGTGCGAACTGGGTGAGTTCGGGACCGCCCAGGAGCTGGTGGCCCGGGGCGCGGCGCACCTGGACCGCCTGGATGCCAACCACGGCGAGCGGGTGTCCCTGCGCTTTGCGCAGGTGATGGTGGCGCAGGGCCTGGGCGATCTGGCGCTGGCCGGGGCCCTGTACGCGCAGGCCACGCGCGAGCACGCCGCCCAGCACACAGCGCTGCTGGGCGCCTTTCCGGTGCTGCAGGCCCGCACCCTGCGGCTGGGCGGGCAGCCCCAGGCCGCCTGGGCCGAGGTCGCGCTCGCGCGGGACGGGCGCCCCTTCCCCCCTCACCTGGGCGCGCTCCGGGCCCTGGAAGAGGCCGCCATCCTGCACGCCCTGGGCCAGAGCCCCCAGGCCGACGCCGCCCTGACAGAAGCCGAGCGCCACCTGCACGCCGCGCCGAACGTGGCGTGGCAGGCCCGTCTGCACGACCTGCGCGCCGCCCACCTGGGCGCCGAGGCCGGACATCCCCACCGCGCAGCGGCCCAGGCCCTGCGTGCCGCCCACGGCCTGCCGGAGCGGCACTGGAGCGCGCTGTAGAAGCGGCTGGGCTGCTGAGCTTACAGCGGCCCCAGAGAGCTGGGCGTGGCGGGCTGGCGCACAACGCCCAGCCGCCCCTTGACGGCCAGCATCGCCGCATCGTCGCTGGCGGTGCCGGTCACGATGCGCGCAGCGCCCAGGCCGCGCCACAGTCGGGTCAGGCCGGCAAAGGGGAAGCCTTTTTCTGGCCGCCGCGTGCAGCAAAGCGAAGGGGTTCGGTCAACCTCTCCGCCCGCGCGCCCTCCACGGCAAGCTCTGGCTCTCCGCCAGACGCGTCGGTGCTGGGCGACTGGGAGTTCAGCCCACCGCCATGCCCCCCACATAGGTGGCCTGCACCTGCAAATCCGCGTTCAGCACCACCAGATCCGCGCGCAGGCCCGTTCTCAGTTCGCCCCGGTCATGCAGGCCCACCGAGCGGGCGGGGGTCAGGCTCAGCATGCGGCTCAATTCGGGCAGGGGCACACCCAGGGCGGCGGCGCGGCGCAGGGCCGCGTCCAGGGTAAGGACACTGCCGGCCAGGGTGCCGTCGGCCAGGGTGGCCTTGCCGCCCTGCACCGTCACGGGCTGCCCGCCCAGTTCGCTGGGGCCGTCGCCCAGGCCAGCGGCGCGCATGGCGTCCGTGATCAGCATGACCCGCTCAGGCGCCGCCGCGCGGGCCAGCAGAAACGACGTGGGGTGCACATGCAAGCCGTCCAGAATGACTTCCAGGGTGGCGTGGGGGTCGGCGATCAGGGCGCCGGGGGGTCCGGGCACGCGGCCCTCAATGCCGCCCATCGCGTTAAAGAGGTGGGTCGCGCAACTCTGGCCGCCGGCCTGGTGGACGGCCGCCAGGGCGACCTGCACGGTCTCGGCGTCGGCGCGGGTGTGGCCGATGCCCACGCGCACGCCAGCCCGCGCAAAGGTGCGCGCGGCGTCCAGGGCCCCCGGCAGCTCCGGAGCCAGGGTCACGGCGCGCACGGCCCCCGTAGCCAGCACCTCGGCCACGCGCTCGGGGGTGGGGTCCACGGCGCAGGGCGGCTGCGCGCCCAGCCGCCCGGGGCTGATGAAGGGGCCTTCCAGGTGCGCGCCGGGCAGGTCGGCGCCGCCAGGGGCCCCGCCCTCCTGGATCACCTGCGCCACGGCCCGCAGCGCGCGCAGCACCTCCGGCCAGGGGTTGGTGATGGTGGTGGGCAGCAGCGTGGTGGTGCCGTGCCGGGCGTGCAGCCGCGCCAGGGTGCGAATGCCCTCCGGGCCGTCCATCGTGTCGCCCCCCGCGCCGCCGTGCACATGTGTATCCACGAAGCCGGGGAGGATCAGAACTGTAGGGTCAGCGCTGGGCAGGGGCTCCAGCTGCGCAATCCGGCCCTCCTGCACTGTCAGGCGCCCGCTTTGCAGGCCGCTGGGCAGCAGCAACTGCCCGCTGAGGGTGATGGTCATGGGCGGAAACACTCCGGGCAGGCAGCAGGGCGCACAGTGCCCCGCAGCTTACCCGAGCCGGGGCCGCGCGCCCGCCCACCTGTGTGGAGGTGTGCCGGGTAGGGGAGGCCTTCATCAACGCTCTGGACAGTTTCTGCAGTCTGTGGAGATGAGCCCGATGAACGCGCAGTCTTTCCCCCGACCTTTGCGCCCGATACAGAGAGGCGCGAGCAACATAGTCGTTCCAGACGACGTTTCTCCTATGCCCTGCTCGCCTCGCCTGAACACGGTCCGCGACAGTGCTCAGGCGACTTCCGAAGCATGCCATCACCCCTTTCGGCATTTTTCCGACTGGCGGGATTCGCAGACCTGCAGAGCCGGAAATCCGTATCGGCCCGCACCCAGCGCCCATAAGGTGCCGACCCGACACACAAGACGCTCTGTTCAGGGCAGAATAGAGGGGCTATGGCACGAGTGAAAACAAAAGACGAGCGGCAGACCACCTCCCCCTTCGAGGCCTTTGATGCCCTGATGGCCACCGCCGCCGTGGACAGTGGCGTGCGTGCCCTGCAGGGCAGCGGCGCCGACCCCGACACCATGAACGCCGCGCTGACGGGCGCCCTGACACAGGCGCTGCGCCGCTGGGGCCTGGGCCTGCACCACCTGCGCTTTGAAGCCCGCCTCGCTGAAGGCGGCCAGGACATCGCCATTCTGGAAGGGGGCCGCCCGGTGGCCCTGGTCAGCGAAGGCCCAGCGGCCCTGGCGCGCGCGCTGGAGAGCATGGGCGCCGCCGACGAACGCGGCCTGAGCCTGTGGGGCGTGCTGGGCGACGGCCACCGCGTGCCCGGCGACGCGCCCCTGGCCCGCCTGCGCGTGCTGATCGAGGACGCCCGCGACTTTGAAACCGAGTGGTCCCCGGCCCGCGCAGGCGCCTTTACCCGCACCTGGCGCGCGGGCGACACCCTGTTCGTGGAGGTGGCCCGCCCCGCCTCGCCGCAGGCCGCCCTGTCCGACGCCGCCTGGGACGTGATCACCAGCATCAAGGACCGCACCTTTCAGCGCGAACTGATGCAGCGCAGCGAGGAAGCCGGCATGCTGGGCGCGCTGCTGGGTGCCCGCCACGCCAGCGCCCGCGCCAATCTGGCCGCCCTGCCCGACGCCCACTTCACGGTGCAGGCCACCGTGCACACCCTGCAGGGCCCGCAGGCCCGCAACGCCGATGAGTACCGCACCGCCGTGCGCCAGGCCACCGAGGAACTTGACGCCCTGCAGGGGCAGGTCACCCGCCAGCTGGCCGAGGTGCTGCGCCACGGCCTGAAGGGCAACTGAGGCGACCGCCGGGCCTCTGTGCGCTGCCAGGGTAACCCGCCTGCCGCCCCATGCCACGCGGCATGGGGTGTGCTGTTGTGGGGGCCGGGCAGGCAGATGCGCTCACAGCGGGGCCCAGAGACGTTAATCTAAGGGCCATCCACAGCCTTGCAAGACGCCGCTCTGTAGGCTCCGCTCACCATGACGGTCTCCTTTTTCTTTCGTCGCCCCCGGGACTTGTCGTTGACCTCTGCCTTGCCCCAGGAGCCGCCCGGCATGCCCCACAATCCCTTTCGACATCTGCTCAATGACCTGAGCGCTCAGCCCGGCCCCTACCGCCTCAGCACCCCGGCGGGCCCGCTGCCTTCCCAGGTGGCCCCCGACACGCTGGGGCGCGTGGACACCTTTACCCTCAGCGGGCCAGCGGGCCAGGAGACCTTTGTGATTCACGGGCCGCGCGCCTTTGGCCGGGGCGGGAGCTTTAACCTGCTGACGCCAGACCACCGCTACCTGCTGCGCCAGACGGTGACCCACACCACCCTCAGCCCCGATGAGCACCTGGGGCTGCACACGGCCCTGAACCGCGCAGGGTTTGCCCTGACCCGGGGCCAGACCCTGCAGACCGAGGTGGAACACCTGACCCCGCTGTGTGCCCGGCACCCCGACGGCCGGGTGCTGTGGTTTCACGAACTGCTGCGCCAGCCGTTTGGCCTGCCGTTGGAACATTACGTGTTTTACGGGGCCGTGCGCCTGGCCGCCCTGCGCCACCACGAACCGGCCAGCACGGTGCGCCTGATGGCCCAGAGTGACGAGGCCCTGCGCGCCCAGGGGGTGCGGCCGGACACGCTGCCGTCCCTGCTGCTCATCAGTGCGTGGCTGCTGCGCGCCGAGGCGCTGGACGCCGTGCTGGACGGCGAGATGCCCGAGCCCCAGCTGCTGCCCCCCACCGATTTCGAGTGGCACCCCACCGCCTACCAGCAGCTGCACCTGAGCCTGACCCGCAGCGACCTGCGCGGCGCCCCGCTGCCCCTGCTGCAGCCAGCCTGAGCCCCTTCGCAGTCAAGCGGCTTTACTCGGCTGGCCTACTGGCATGGCTGTCGAGGCTTGGCCTGAAACGGTCAGCGCCGGCCTGGTGGGTCGGCGCAACCGGCAACCCTCGCCGCGGGCAAGCTGCGGCCACGGTGACAACGCACTTGTTCGCCATGAACTGTGGGATAAGACTGGCCGGCGAAATCAGCAACCGAAGTGGCGTTGAGTGACTTCCTGGACCCGGTGCGAGCCCAGCGCAGCGGCCTGGCCTGCCCCTGGCCCCAGCAGTGTCACCCTCCGTTGGGGTGGCGGCCCGCGAAGGCCCAGCCAACCTGACGCATTCCTAAAATCAGCCTTGGCCAAGCCACCACCTTGCTATCAGGGCGCGCCGCCACACTGGGGCCATCAGGTTATCCGTCACGCCGCCGGGCCCTTGCCCGCTGTGTGGGGGAACTTCTTCTCAATCAACATCTCCCACATGCCTGGGCCCCCGCGCCAGGGCTGTGTTTCAGCTGCCCATCCCTCCCCTCTTCCCGCGCTGTTCGAGGCCACCATGTCGCTGCCCACCCGCTCGCCGCGCCACCAACTTCAACGGGCGCTCTGCCCGCTCCTGACCGCCCTGCCGCTGGCCACCCTGCTGCTGGGGCTGGTGGGCGGGGCGGCCACCAACGTCGCCCAGGCGGGCGCCTTTCTGGCGCTGCTGGGGCTCACGGCGCTGCTGAATCACCGCTGGTGCGGCTGGGGCAGCGCCCTGTTTTTGCTGGTGATGCCGCTGTGGCTGGTGTGGTTTGTGCAGGCGCCGGGCTTCGGCGCCACCTTTCTGCCGGGCGTGACTGGCTACGGCGCGGTGCTGATCCTGCTCAGCGCGTTTTGCGCGGTGTGGTTTCCGGTCCGGGGCGTGGCCGTCTTTGTGCTGTATGGCGCGGCGGTCGCCGCCCTGGGCTTTCCCCGCAGTCCCCTGGACTGGCTGGGCATGGTGTGGTTCTTGCTGGTGGCGCTGCTGGTGGGCTTTGCCCTGGCGTGGCTGCTGGGCTGCGCCGACCAGATGGTGCGTCAGCTGGGCAGCGCGGCCCGGCGCGACCCCCTGACGGGCCTGGGCAACCGCCGCGCCTTTGAAGAAGCCCTGCGCGCCGCCTGGACCCGCCACCCCGGCACCCTGGCCCTGGCCCTGATTGATGTGGACGGCCTGAAAACGGTCAACGACGAGCGTGGCCACGCGGCCGGCGATCAGGTGCTGCAGCTGTTTGCCCAGGGCCTGCAGACGCACCTGCCCGCCACCCACGGCCTGTACCGCATCGGCGGCGACGAGTACGTGGCGCTGTGCACCCGGCGCGGGGTGGACGCCCTGCACCGCGCCATCGAGGCGGCCACCGCCCAGGTGCGCCAGCAGGGTTTCCCGCTGGTGGGCGCCAGCGTGGGCGTGGCCTGCAGCACCGAAACGGCCGCGCCCGAAACCCTGCTGACCCTGGCCGACGGGCGCATGTACCGGGACAAGCACCGCAAGTACCCTGCCCGCAGCCGCCCCCGCACCCGCGGTCCCTGGGAGGAACAGGCCGCCACCCTGGGGTAAGGGCGAAGGGTTCAAGCAACTGAAGCTCGGTAGGCTGGTGGGCCGTGACGCACTGGAGGCCCTCCTGCCGCCGTTCTCCCCTCAGCATGGTCGGTGACGCGCTCCGGCTCTGCCACCACTTCGCGCTTGGCCAGCGAGACGTGCAGGAACCGCTCCACGACCGCGGCAGCCAGGTCAGCCACGAAACCCTGCGCCAGCGGAACATTCTGTTTGCTCCGCTGCTGACCGAAGCGCTGCGTCACCGCTTCGCGGTGGTGTTTGGACGAGGTGTGCGCTGAAGTCGGTGGAGAGCAGCACGGGCTCCAGAGCCCCGTCGATGCGCACGACGCTGTCTTCGCTGGCGAGAGGCGATGCAGCAGACCGGGTTGAGCATCGGGCCGCCTGCTGCGCGGTTCCGGCCCCTCTGAGGTGAAGTGGCCAGAACCGCCTGGCCACTGGACTGCCGCCCATCAAACAGAGAGGTGCGGGACGCCACAAGGCCCGTGGCTAGACCTGAAGTGCATGGAGGCGCGGCAAAAACTCTGGTGCCAGAATCCCGCCGCCCATTCGGCGGGGCTTGCCAGCACTTGAGGCGGCGGACGGTCGGCCTTCCTTCTATGCTGATGACCAGTGGTCGCCCGGGCTGCACCGGCTGCTTTTCACGTGGAGAACCATGTTTGATCCTCAGAAGAAACGTTCAACAGCAGTGGCGAAGTCGCCCACCTCAGAAAAACCCGCCTCCACTGCGGGCACGGCGCGGCCTGCGCATCCGCAACCCTCCGCTGCCGCGCGCAAGACCCCGGCACGCCCGGCACCTCCCACAGCCGGTGCGGCCAGCACCATGCCATTCCGGGCGCGGCGGCGTGATCAGTCCGCGCACCCTGCAACCTCCGCAGAGGTGCTCACAGACCTGGCCACGCTGCCCACCCCAGAACACTTGGCACCGGAACGGGTCCAGCAGAGCTTGCAAGCGGGCACGCCCACGTTGCAGTTCAAGAAGATCTCAGGCCAGCTGTACGTGAAAAAGCCGGGTGAGTCGTCGGGTATCGCGCCGGGCGACATCATGCAGGGCTCGCTGGGCAACTGTTACCTGCTCGCCGGCATGGCCGCCCTGGCCAAAACGAACCCGGAGATGATCAAACAGATGATCACGCAGAACAAGGACGGCTCGATCACGGTCCGCTTCAGCTCACAGAAGCCGGTGGTGGGCAAGACCTATTCGAGTATCAATGATGTGCCGCGCAAGGACCGGTTCGTGACCATCCAGAACAACTTCGCCTTCCTCAAGGGCAGCCCGGATCCGGTCGGCGCCGTGAAAGTCAACGACCTCTGGCCCCTGATCATCGAGAAGGCCTTCATCAAGGAGGTGGGGGGCGCGGACACGGCGGGGCAGGGTGGCTTCTCCACGAAAGTGATGGAGAACTACTTCGGCATTGCGATGATGACGCAGGGGTCGCTCCCACAAGTGCCGAAGGCGGAACTGCTCACCTACCTGCAGGCAGCCGATGAAAAGCCGACCATTGCCAGTACCGGCGAGCTGACCGAGAAGCAGAACGCCATCGCCTCGAAATATAAGAATATTGTCTCGAGTCATGCGTACGCGGTGCTGGGCACCACGCAGCAGACGGTGAAGGGCAAGGAGACGACCATGGTCATTCTCTTCAATCCCTGGGGCGAGAAGGTCAGTGTGACGCTGAGCGACTTCCAGCAGCTGTTCTCCAGGATCGAACAGAGTCTGGATGAGCCGAGCCGGAGCAAATGATGGGGGCCAGTGTCTCGAGCGTCATGTCGCGGGCGGCCTTGGCCCGCCGCGTGCTGGCCCTCGGGGTCACCTCGCTCAGCCTGAGCGTCACAGCAACAGGCGGCGCGGCACCCCAATCCACCTGGACCCTGCCGTGCAACGGGGCGGTGCAGACCCTGCGCCTGCCGTCCCAGGTCACCGTCACGGCCGCCATTCTGTACATGTCGGCGCCCACCTCGGCGCCGCGGGCCAGCCTGAGTGTGATGGACGCCCGCCGCCAGGGGGCGCAGCGTGTGAATGTGCAGGCGGGCATGCGCTTCGTGGCCCACGGGCAAGGGTTCCGGGTGGTGCAGGTGCGCAACGGGCCGTGGCGCTCGCCGCAGTGTGCCGTGACCCTTCAGTGGCTGCAGGGTCCTTGAAGCGCCCATGGGGCCGCTGCAGGATGTCAGGGCCGCCCCTGGAGAGGGTGCGCGCTGGCCCAGCCGAAAGCCCGCCTGCATTTCAGGAACACGCCGCATCTGTCCCTCCCCGAGCCACCAAGAAACGGTGCTGGCAACTTGAGCTCGGTAGGCTGGCGGGCTGTGACGGACCGGAAGACCTACCGCTGGTTCTGGGCACTTCACCTCATACGGCTTCCGGATCATCCGTTGCGGCCCCTCCGCTTCGCTGCGGTGCCTCTACGCCTCTCCGTCCCCGCTTTTCCTTCTCTGCTGCGCAGCTCTGTGAGTCCCTCTGGTCGGGTCCATCAGTTATGGAACAACTGATGAACTGGAATCCTTTCCTGCACGTCTCGCTGGCCAAGCGCGAAGTGGTGGCAGAGCCGGAGCGCGTCACCGATCACACTGAGGGGAGAACGGCGGCAGGAGGGCCTCCAGTGCGTCACGGCCCACCAACCTACCGGGCTCCAGTTGCCAGAACTCTGGAAGAACACAAAAGGGCTTCCATCCTCCAAAGGGACAAGCGCACTGCCGCTCTGCACCACCACTCCTCTGCCCCGAGACAGTTCGCCGTGGGTGCAGATTGTGGCGCCTCAACCTCCACGCAGCACCGCGCAGCACGAGTGAATCCAACTTGCGGAGGCCAGCAGAAACATCCCGAAGACCACTAACGGTTTCCGCCCTGCACGGCCTAAACTCTTCCTCCTGCCCCCTCCAGCGCCGTGCAGGGCGGCGCCCCCCTGGCCGCTCCCATTGCCCCGCTCTGCGACGCAGCCGTTCCAAACCTCTTGGTCGATCTGCAGATCAACAGCGAGCGACGTAGCACGGCTCAACCCATCTGCCCCGTACGCCCCCAAACTCTGAGGAAAGCTCTACAGACCCTCTAACCGTGCGGCCCACCGCAGGCCGCTAGGCTGGGCCCATGACCCTTTCCGTTGGTGACCGTGTTCCGGAACTGAAGGCCACGCAGGACAATGGGCGGCCTTATGTGGCGGCGCCCGGCCGCTGGCAGGTGCTGTTCTTTTTTCCGAAAACAGCCACCACCCATTGCCAGTTGCAGGCCCGGCGCTACCAGGCCCTGTGGAGTGAGTTTCAGGCACTGGGCGTGGACATTGTGGGCATCAACGGCGACGCCACCCAGGAGCAGGCGCGCTTTCGGGACCTGTGCAAGCTGGATTACCCCCTGATCAATGACCGCGCCCAGGCGTTAAGTGGGACGTTTGGGGTGCTGGACGAGCCCTGGCCCGGCGAAGACGTGCGGCGCCCACGGCGGGAAACCTTCCTGGTGGCCCCCGACGGCGTGATCACCGACCACTGGACCGACGTGAGCCCCGGTGAGGACGCCGCCACGGTGCTTGACCGCGCCCGCGAGCGGCTGGACGCGCCTCTGGCCCACTCCTGAAGGCCACCCCGCCCCCACCCCCCCATTCCCGCGGGCAACCGCCGTTCCTGGGGGGTGGGGGCGCTGCTACTGTAGGGTCATGGCCATCCGCGCGCTGCTCAGGTGCAGCCTCACCGCGGCCGGGCAGACCCTTGTCCTGACCGCCATGAACATGTCTGAAGAGCACATCCGGGTGCTGCGCGGCGCCCGGCTGCAGTTGCCGGATGGCCGCACGCTGGAGCTGCCCCTGGACCCGGCCGGCGGCGTGCAGAGCACCCGGGGGTTTCCGGCTGTGCTGCACCCCGGCGACCGCGTGGCCCTAACCCTGGCCGGCAGCGCCCTGCACGCCCAGCTGACCCTCCATGCCGTGCAGGCACCCGTGACCCTGGTGGCCTGTTTTGTGGATATGACGGGCGTGGAGTACCTCAGTGCGGCGGACACCCTGCCCGCTGGTTCATAAACTACGCCGTCGCCACAGCCCACCCCAGCCCTTCCAGAAAGGACCCCCAAGCATGCAGACCCACGATTTCGAGCGGCAGTACGGCAGCCCCGACCCCAGCGACCAGCGGTCCCCGGCGCAGCGGGACCGGGACCGGGTGCTGTATGCCGAAGAGTTCCGGCGGCTGGCCGGGGTGACCCAGGTGCTCAGCGGCGCGGGGCACGCCTTTCACAACCGCCTGACCCACACGCTGGAAACGGCGCAGATCAGCCGCCGCATGGCCGAGCGCCTGCGTGAGCGCGCCCTGGCGCTCGGCCAGCCTGAACGCGCCGCCCAGATTGACCCCGACGTGGTGGAAACCGCCGCCCTGATTCATGACCTGGGCCACCCCATCTTCGGGCACCTGGGGGAACACGAGCTGGACGTGCTGGCGCGTGCGGCGGGCGATCCGGACGGCTTTGAGGGCAACGCCCAGTCGTTCCGGATTGTGACCCGTCTGGCCATGCAAAGTGGCGCCTATCCGGGGCTGAACCTCACCCGGCGCACGCTGCGGGCCAGCCTGAAATACCCCAACCTGCGGGCGCCGGCGCCGGTGGGCGGCCAGCCGCCCAGCAAGGCCCACCTGAAGTTTGGGGCCTACCGGGACGACGCCGCGAGCTTCCACTTTGCGCGCGAAGGCGCCGAGCACCTGGGGCCTTCCCTGGAAGCGCAGCTCATGGACTACGCCGACGACATCGCCTACAGCATGAGCGACTTGATGGACTTCTACAAAGCCGGGATGCTGCCGCTGGCCGACCTCGGTGATCCCCAGGCCTTCGAGGCGTTCTTCACCCAGCACCGGGACGAGATCGTGTGCGGCCTGGTGCTGGCCGACGAGCAGCAGACGCGCGCGCAGTTGCGCCAGACCCTGGCCACCTTTGACCCCACCCCTGGCTTTGACGGCAGCCGCGCCGACGTGCTGAACCTGCGCGCCCGCATCAGTGGGTGCATTGGCCGCTTTCTGCAGGTCAGTGTGGACTGGGACGATCCCTGCGGCCCGCAGCTGGTTGTCCCCGAGGCCACCCGGCTGGAGATCAATCTGTTCAAACGCATCATCTGGGAATACGTCATCAGCCACCAGAGCATTCACACCCAGCGCGAAGCCCACACGCAGGTGGTGCGCACGGTGTTCGGCGCGGTGCTGCAGGCGGTCCAACACGGCCCGGACGGCGTGAAGGACGCGCAGCTGCGGGCATTTCTTCCGCCGTGGCACCTGGACGGCACCCACGCCAGCCACCCGGTGCGGCTGGCGCTGGATATCGTGGCGGGCATGAGCGAGGCCCAGGCCGAAGCCTTCGCCACGCGGCTGACCACGGGCTAATAGGGCTTCCAAAACATTCCGTAACGGGTTATGGAATGTTTCCCACCGAAGGGAAAGGGTACGGATTTCCGGGCATTGGGCTGGGATAGCGCCGAAGGCAGGGAACAGCCAGCTCTTTTCTGGATGTGACGGAAATGGACGGCAGGCCGTATGAGCACTGGTGCGGACAGTGTTCAAGCGTGGCAAATGGCCCTTGGAAGAAAGGTCGTCGGGCACGCCCCACTCGCCGCCCCCCTCTGCTGCGCAGCTTTTCAAGCCCCAGCCTCTTCTGCGCAGCTCTACGAGTCCTCCACGAGGGGGAGGGGAAGAACAGCGTGTTTATCAGGCTCTCCTCTGTGGACTGCTGAAACTGTCCGCACCATGGATAAGTGGCACTTTCAGACCGCCGTTCCTCAATGTGGCCCCTTGATGGCCCTCCCCTCTTCCTCCAACATCTGAACACCTACTCAGGTATACTGGACCCATGACGCCCCCCCGCGTGGCCGATCCCTCTGTGCACAACGCGCCTTCTCTGACCTACTTCGTGGAGGGCATGGACTGCGCCAGTTGCGTGCAGAAGGTCGAGCGCATGGTGGCCGGCCTACCGGGCACAGGCGAAGTCAGCACCAGTTTCACGCGTCAGACCCTGTCGCTGCAGCTGAATGAGGCGCAGACGCCGCGCCGCACCCTGGAGGGCCACCTGCGCTCCCTGGGCTACCAGCCGGCGCTGCTGTCGGCTGGCCCGCACCCGGCCGCGGCGGGCGACCATGCGGGCCACCCCCATGGCCACAGCCATGACCACGGCCACCACGTAACCCCCGCAGGCACGCCCTGGTACCGCACTGGTCAGGGGCGGCTGGTGGTGCTGTCCGGCACCCTGCTGCTGCTGGCGTGGCTGTTCGGGCGCTTTGAGCCGGCCCTGGCCACGGCCGGTTATGTGGCGGCCACCCTGCTGGGGGTCTGGCCGCTGGCCCGCAAAGCGGCTGCCAGCCTGCGCCTGGGCGATCCATTCAGTATCAACCTGCTGGTGAGCCTGGCGGCCATCGGGGCCGTGGCCATCGGGGAGGCGGCGGAGGGGGCAGTCGTGGTGTTCTTCTTTGCCGTGGGCGAACTGCTTGAAGGGGTGGCGGCCGGGCGGGCGCGCGCCGGCATTCAGGCGCTGGCCGCGCTCACCCCCAAAACGGCCCTGCTGGTCGAGGGCCAGGGCACCCGGGAAGTGGCCGCCGAGCAGGTGCAGGTGGGCCAGACGGTGCAGGTCAACCCCGGTGGCCGCGTGCCAGCCGACGGCGTCATTCTGAGTGGCACCTCCAGCCTTGATGACAGCCCGGTGACAGGCGAAAGCGTGCCTGTGGCCAAAGGCCCCGGAGACGCGGTGTATGCCGGGAGCATCAACACTGACGGGACCCTGCGCCTGCGGGTGGACCGGGCCGCCGCCGACAACACCATTGCCCGCATCATCCATCTGGTGGAGGCGGCCGAGAGCAGCAAGGCGCCCACGGCGCGGTTTATTGACCGCTTCAGCCGCTGGTACACCCCGGGCGTGGTGCTGGTGTCGGCGCTGGTGGCGGCGGTGCCGCCCCTGATGCTGGGCGGCGTCTGGCACGACTGGCTGTACAAGGGCATCAGCCTGCTGCTGATCGGCTGCCCGTGTGCCCTGGTCCTGAGTGTGCCGGCCGCCATCACCAGCGCCATCAGCGCGGGCACCCGGCGCGGCCTGCTGATCAAGGGCGGCGCCGCCCTGGAAACCATTGGCCGGGTGAGGACCGTGGCGTTCGACAAAACCGGCACCCTGACTGCCGGACGCCCCCAGGTCACCGACGTCGTGGGCCTGACCGTGCCCCGCGAAGAGGTGCTGCGTCTGGCGGCCTCGGTTGAATCGGGCAGCAGCCACCCCCTGGCGAGGGCCATCACGCAGGCGGCGCAGCAGGCCGGGCTTGCCCCCGCGCCCGCCACCGCCGCCCAGGCCCTCCCCGGCCGGGGCGCCGTGGCCACCGTGGAGGGCCGCGCGCTGGGCGTGGTGGCGCCCCGCCACGCGCTCAGCGTGGGGACGCTGGCCCCAGAGGTGCAGCGCACCGTCACGGCCCTGGAAGAGCAGGGGCGCACCGTTACTGTGCTGCTGGACGGCGCAACGCCCCTGGGCCTGCTGGCCATGCGCGACGAACCCCGGCCCGACGCCCGCGCCGCCCTGGCGCAGTTGCGGGCGCTGGGCCTGAACACCGTGATGCTGACCGGCGACAATGCCCGCACCGCCCAGGCCATTGCCCAGGACCTGGGCCTGAGCGTGCAGGCCGAACTGCTGCCAGACGACAAACTGCGCCAGATCGCGGCCCTGCGGGCCCAGGGCGGGGTGGCGATGGTGGGCGACGGCATCAACGACGCGCCCGCGCTGGCTCAGAGTGACGTCGGGATCGCCATGGGCAGCGGCACCGACGTGGCGCTGGAAACCGCCGACGCCGCCCTGCTGCAGGAGCGGGTGGGCGGCGTGGCGGAGCTGGTGGAACTCTCGCGGGCCACCATGACCAACATCAAGCTGAATCTGGCGTTTGCCCTGGGGCTCAAGGCCCTGTTTCTGATCACCACCCTGCTGGGCTTTACGAACCTGTGGATGGCCATTCTGGCCGATACCGGCGCCACGGCCCTGGTGACCGCCAATGCGCTGCGCCTGCTGCGCTGGACCCCCCGGGGTCTGAGCACCAGCCACCTGAAAGTCACCCAGACCAAACGCGCGCCAGTCTCCTCCGGCCGCACCCCCGTCTGAAGAGCGTCTACCAGATGACCTTGGCCGGAGGGGCGGCGACCCCTCTCGCCTGCTCTGTTGTCGCCCAGCGTTCTTCAGGGTTCGCGTTCTGGGGAACCACGACGGGCCTTTCATTCTGAGAAACCGGCGCTGTGATGGCAGCCCAAGCTCAACAGGAATTGTGAGCATCCCTCATTTAATCTTTATTCGATCTTTACGATATCGCTATGGCCGCGCCGCAGCACTTTTTGTTGATCGACGACAACCCGCATGACCAGCTGCTGGCGCTCGAAGCATTCAGCGAACTTTGCCCGGATTGCCACCTGACGGTGGCGAGCACCGGCACCGAAGCGCTGGCCCTGCTGCGGGCGGCCACCGAACTGCCCGATGTGGTGCTGCTGGACGTGAACATGCCCGGCATGAATGGCTTTGAGGTGTTGCGGGCCCTCAAGGCCGATGCCCGAATTGCGCATATCCCGGTGGTCATGCTCACCACGTCTGGCGCGCGCGACGACGTGCAGATGGCCTACACGCTGTACGCCAGTTCCTATCTGGTGAAGGCGGCCTCCTTTAGCGATTTCCTGCAGCAGATTGAAGCCTTCTTGCGCTACTGGCAGCACGCCCGGGTGGCCCACGCCTGATAAGGATTCCGGTTCATCAGTTGTGAAACAACTGGTTAACCCGACCGGAGGGAGCAGGAAAAGCGGTGACGGAGAGCAGTGGAAGCACCGGAGCCGAAGCGGAGGGGCTGAAACAGATCATCCGGAATCCGTATGAG